>DATGTG010000237.1:0-6140 GCA_035301965.1 Wenzhouxiangella sp.
TATCAACCCAGCCGGGCATGCCGGCCCTGAGCAGTCCTCGGGCACCGCGCGAGACAAACTCGCGCATCATATCGACGCCAAGCGCATCAAGGCCCTGCTCGGCTCGAATTCTGTTCAGCGCCAGAACCAGATCGGGCGCACTGTCAATCAGCGTTCCGTCCAGATCAAACAGAACGGCAGCGGGCAAATTCGTGCTCATGCTTCTTCCGGGCGGGTGGCGCACAGGAAATAGTTGACGGCGGGCGGCCCGCCAAAACGCATGGTGCGCGAAAGCGGGTTGTAGGCCATGCCTGTTATTTCCACAACGTCAAGACTGGCGCGGCGACAGGCGGCGGCCAGCTCCGAAGGCTTGATCAGCCGGTCGTAGCGGTGGGTCCCCCGCGGAATCAGTCCGAGCAGGTACTCGGCACCGGCAATAGCCGCCGCCCAGGCCAGCGGCGTACGATTGATGGTACTGATGAAAACCTGGCCACCGGGCCGGCACAGGGCGGCAAGCGCTTCAACCGTGCGCGCCGGACTGGGTACATGCTCCAGAAGCTCAAGACAGCAGACAATGTCATAAACACCGCTTTCTGATTCCGCCAGCTCTTCAGCGGTCACCTGCCGATAGTCAATATCCAGATCGCTGTCGAGCATGTGCAAACGAGCGACCTCAAGCGCGCGCTCGCCTATATCAATGCCGGTCACCAGCGCTCCGTGCCTGGCCAGCGCCTCGCTGAGCAGGCCGCCCCCGCAGCCGACGTCCAAAACTTTTTTGTCTTCAAGGCCGGCGCGCTCGGCAATAAATTCGGTGCGTGGCTCGTTGATGTCATGCAGGGTACGCATTTCACCTTCAGGATCCCACCAGCGCATGGCAAGAGCGGCAAAATGCTCGGCCTCCCTTGCATCAACATTTTCGTGCCCGTGCTGCATCAGTCAGTCACTCGCGAAAGATACTCGCCGCTGCGCGTATCAACCCTGATGACCTCGCCTTCCTGGACAAACAACGGCACGCGAACGGTTGCGCCAGTTTCCAGGTGGGCCGGCTTGCCGCCGCTGCCCGAAGTGTCGCCGCGCAGGCCGGGATCGGTCTCGACAATCTTGAGCTCAACAAAGTTGGGCGGAGTCACTACAATGGGCTGACCATTCCACAGCGTGATCTGGCAGATATCCTCTTCCTTGAGCCACAGCTTGGCATCACCGATCACTTTTTCGTCGGCCGCCAGCTGGTCAAAGGTTTCCGGATCCATGAAATGCCAGAACTCGCCGTCACTGTACAGGTACTGGAAGTTTTTCTCGAAGACATCGGCCGCTTCAACGGTTTCGCCTGACTTGAAGGTGCGTTCAACCACCCGACCGGTGAGCAGGTTTCTGATCTTGACCCGGTTGAAGGCCTGGCCCTTGCCGGGTTTTACAAACTCGTTTTCGACGATATTGCAAGGATCGCCGTCAATAAGAATCTTCAGGCCTGACTTGAACTGGTTGGTGCTGTAAGTTGCCATGGTTGCTCCGGATTACAATGGGCTTGCCCGACGCGGCAGGCAGGCCGGGGTGTTTTGATGTTGATCGACAAAGAATCAAACTGATGAAACGCAATATTCTAGCGCGAAAGGAGCGCGACAGCTGGCGCAAGCAGTTGAGCCAGGCCATTCGCACACCCGCAGAGCTTCTTGAACTGCTGGACCTGACGGTAAAGGACGAGCCGGCCAACAGCCGCTTCCCCATGCTGGTGCCGCGCGCGTTTGCAAGTCGCATGGAACCGGGAAACCGGCAGGATCCGCTGCTGCTCCAGGTCCTTCCCGACCGGGATGAGAACCGCACTGCGCCCGGATTTTCCGACGATCCCGTCGGCGATATGGCCAGCAAGGCCGGGCGTGGCATACTGCACAAGTATCAGGGTCGCGTGCTGCTGATTGCCACCGGCGCCTGCGCAGTCAACTGCCGCTACTGCTTTCGCCAGGCCTTTCCCTACTCCAGCGAACACGCCGGGCGCGACCAGTGGCAGGCTGCTGTTGAACACATTGCCAACGATAACAGCATAGAAGAAGTCATCCTTTCCGGCGGTGATCCGCTCATGCTGCCAACGCGCAGGCTGGCCCAACTGACCGAAATGCTGTCCGGCATCCGCCACATCCGGTGCCTGCGCATCCATTCACGACTGCCCATCGTGCTGCCCGACCGCATTACCGACAGCCTGCTGGAGTGGCTGCAGTCAGTGCCCTGGCCAACGGTGCTTGTCCTGCACGCCAATCACGCCAATGAACTTGATGAGGATGTGGCCGCTGCGGTTGACCGGTTGCGAAAAATTGGCGTTCATGTGCTCAACCAGGCTGTTTTGCTGGCGCGCGTCAATGATTCCGTCTCCAGGCTGGCCGCCCTGATGCGCCGGACCTTTGAGATTGGTGCACTGCCCTATTACCTGCACCTTCTGGATCCGGTATCGGGTGCACAGCGCTTTGACACCTCGGAAGAGCACGCCAGGCAGCTTATGGAGGGATTGCGCCGCCAGCTGTCGGGCTATCTGGTGCCGCGGCTGGTGCGCGAAGTGGCCGGCGAGCCCTACAAGATTCCAGTGCTGTAAAAAGCCGCGCATAAACGGTAAACTTCAAAAGCATACGAGACAAAGGTAAACCAAAACCATGGCCAAGCCACCCAGCAAATTAAACATTCTGGCTGTTTCACACGACCCGTCCGCTCCGCGCCAGCTCATGCAGATGCTGGATGACGATGATCGGGTCAACGTGCTTTTTGCCGACACGGCCAATGCGGTGCAGCGGGTCTTTCAGGGCGATCGGGTGGACATGGTACTGATCAGGATGGATCCTGAGGATCCGGCCCTGTTTCAAGCCTGTGTTCGTATGGCGCGCGAGCAGGAAGGCTTTGTGCCGGTTATGGCGCTGGTCGACACGGATGATGCCCAATCTGCGCTGGCTGCAGCTGCTGCGGGGGTTGAAGGTTTTGTCAGCCAGTCCGGGCTTCGCCAGTTCAAGCGGCTGGCCCTGTCGCAGGTTGAATCCCTGCTGGCCCGCCAGGATGCCAGGCAGGCCCTTAAAAGTCTCGAGGATATTGAAGACCGCTATACGCTTCTTCTGCACAGCTCAAGCGAGGCCATTGCCTACCTTCACGAAGGCCTGCACATCTATGCCAACCCGGCCTACCTGGAGCTTTTCGGGTTTGGCGACTTTGATGATCTTGAAGGCCTGTCGATGCTGGACCTGCTTTCTTCAGGAGAAAAAGCCATCGATCTGAAGCAGGTTCTCAAGGACCTGAATGATGACAAGCTGCCCGAAGATGAACTTGAGCTTCAGGCTCACCGGCAGGACGGCGAAAACTTTATTGCGCTGGTGGATTTTTCACCGGCTCGCTATGGTGGCGAATACTGCGCCCAAATGCTGGTGCGCAAGCAGGTTGCGATGATAGATCCGGCCATGGAGCAGGAACTGCAGCGCCTGAAAACGCGCGACCGCCTGACCGACCTTCTCAACGCTCCGGCCTTCATTGAACTGGTTGGGCAAAAGCTTTCAGCAAAACAGGAGGATGAGCATCTTGCGATTCTGGCCATCGCCCTGGACAATCGGGAGGAAATGCTCGACAAGGTCGGCATTGGCGCCAGTGACGAACTGGTCAGGGAAACCGCCGAACTGTTGCGCGACGTTATAGGCGATGAGCATGAACTTGCCCGCCTGCGCGACCATACCTTTGTAATGTCGGTCAGTGCCGACAGCCGGGCGGATATCGACAAGCTGGCCGGCAGCATCACTGAAAACACATCCGGACGCATTATTGACGTGCGCGACAACAGCCTGACCATATCCGTTGGTGTCGGGCTTGCGATCACCGGCAGCGAACCGCCCGAGCCGGCCACGCTTGCAGAACAGGCTGAATCGGCACTGGTGGAAGCCCTGCGTGCCGGAGGCGGCAGCTTTGTTCGCTACCGCCCGCGCGTATCCTTCGATGACGATGAAAATCTGGCCGCCTGGGAAGAGCGACTGCGTCACGCGCTTGACCAGGATGAATTCAGCCTGGTCGTTTTGCCCGTCACCAGCATGGAAGACGACAGCTTCCTCATCAACGAGATTGAAACACGCCTGCGCCCCGAAGACAGTGACGAAGTCATTCTGCCTTCGGCCTACATGGGAGCGGCAGCCCGGGCCGGGCTTGCCACACGACTGGATGAAGACATGCTTGACCGGCTTGAAAAGCTTGTTTCGGAAAGCTCCGGGCAAAGCGCCAGCTGGCTGGCACCGCTGAGTCTGCATACCATCAGCGAACAGCAGTCCATCCAGGCGCTGGCGACCAGGCTCGAAAACGGCCCCCTTGACCCCAAAAGACTGATTCTGGCCTTTCGCGAGCCGGAAATTCGCCAGAAGCTGCGTCCCGTCAGTGCATTTATCGATCGCTTCTCAAAGCTCGGCTGTCGTTTTGCGCTATGCGACGTTGGCCCGGAAGCGCAGACGGAAAGCCTGGTTCGCCACCTGCAGCTCGATTATCTGCAGCTGGCACCTGAAGCCATCCAGGACTTGAGTGAAGACGAAGCGGTTCGCCACCACCTCTCCGTTCTGTCAAAGCTGGCCGGCGAAGCCGGCGCAAAAGTCATTGCGCCTCCAGTGGAAAACACCGGTGACCTGGCCACACTTTGGCAGTACGGAATCGTTCTTGTTCAGGGCGAACTCATTCACGACGCCGCCTGATACAGCACGCTTGCCGCTTTCGGTGCAGCCGCTCAGCGCAGCTGCTCCAAAGCGGCAATTCTCTCTTCAAGCGGCGGGTGGCTCATCAGCAGCCGTTTCAGACCGGCGCCCGCGCCGCCGCGAATTCCAAAGGCTTCAACCGACTCGGGCAGGTCTGCGCGACCGCTGGCCTGTCCCAGACGCTGAAGCGCGGCAATCATGTTGTTGCGCCCGGCCAGCCGGGCACCGCCGGCATCGGCGCGAAATTCCCGCCAGCGCGAAAACGCCATGGTAATCATGCTGGCCAGAATGCCGAGCACCAGCTGCAAAACAATGACGCTCAAATAATAGCCGGGGCCGTAGCCGCGCTCGCTGCGAAAGACGGCCCGATCGATAAACTGCCCCAGAACGCGCGCCAGCAGCAGCACCATGGTATTGAGCACGCCCTGCAGCAGCGTCATGGTCACCATGTCACCGTTGGCCACGTGTGAGACCTCATGTCCCAGCACCGCCTCAACCTCATTGCGGCGCATATGAGCCAGCAAACCGGTGCTAACAGCCACCAGGGCGTTGTTGCGCGAAGCACCGGTGGCAAAGGCGTTGGGCTCTGCTGCGTCATATACGGCCACCTCGGGCGTGCCAATGCCGGCCTCCCGCGCCTGGCGGGCCACCGTGTCCAAAAGCCACTGCTCAGCCTCACTGGCCGGCTGCACAATAATTCTTGCACGCGTGCTGGCCACAGCCAGTCTTTTTGAAAGCAGCAGGGAAACCACCGCTCCGCCCATTCCAAACAACAGGGCCATGATCAGGATGCCGGCGTAATGAACGTTGATGCCGCGACTGACAAGCCAGGGTTCGAGCAGGCTCATCACCGTCCCCAGCACAACCAGAACAGCCAGATTGGTGGCAAGAAAAAGAAGGATTCGGCGCATAAAACACCAGGGATCAGTTGAACAACCCATAAAATAGTGGTTCGCCCCGCCCTTTCCAAGTCAGATCATTTCGCCTGTCCCGGCAACAGGCTTTAAACTGCACGGGATGCATACGCGCCACCAGCGGCGCTATACTTCCAGCTGCTTTCGCTCTTTTGCCGGACGATTAGAAAATGAACCCGAACCACCTTGACTTCGAACAGCCCATTGTTGAACTGGAAGCCAAGATTCGCGAACTGAGAAATGTCGGTTCCAATGCCGACATGAATCTGGAAGAGGAAATTGCCCGGCTGGAGCAAAAATGTCACGAACGCACCCAGGCAATTTTTTCGGAATTGAGCGACTGGCAGGTTTCACAGCTGGCCCGCCATCCCGACCGCCCCTACACCCTGGACTACCTGCCCATGGTGTTTGACCGCTTTGAAGAGCTTCACGGCGACCGCCTTTATGCCGACGATCATGCCATCGTTGGCGGCCCCGCCATGATTGACGGCCGGGCTGTCATGCTGATCGGGCACCAGAAGGGCCGCGGCACGCGCGAAAAGGTTTATCGCAACTT
>DATGTG010000238.1:0-5889 GCA_035301965.1 Wenzhouxiangella sp.
AGTTTATGCCGTGGTACTTGCATAGACGCTGCCGACCCCCTTGCACCCTACCCCTGCGTCAACAACAAAACGGAATTGTGGTTAATCTCCGTCCAACCGCCTCGCGTCCGAGGCGTTTTGGTGCCGGCAGGGCCATCAGGACAGCGTTCTGCAAAACACCCGCCCAAGCAAACTCTCTGCAAGAGACTGTTTGATATGACAAAAGTCTTGATGCAGGGCAGCGCCAATAAAAATTTATGTCAATGGGCCTTGACATTGATCACAGCGGCGGTCTAAATTGAAAAGCATGAACTCTGAATTCGCCCACAACTTCGTCTTCGAAATGTGCATGTGCATGTGTCTGCAGGCTTGTGCTGCGGAGGCGTGTGTGGCTGTGTTCTAAGAGAAAAACACAACCGGTTCACGAAAAACCCGCAGCGGCCAGGCCGATGCGGGTTTTTTTGTGACTTGCCTTCCCTCATCTGCCTGCCGCTGCGGTCTTCCGGACCGGCCCAAGCCTCAATGAAGGCACGGGCCGCCCTTTTGGAAATTGGATACAACCGCAACTGGAGACAGACAGATGAGCAACGACACTCAACAACCCCGATTCGAAACCCTTCAGGTTCACGCCGGTCAGGAGCCCGCACCGGGCAGCAACGCCCTGGCCGTGCCCATTTACCAGACCACCTCGTACACGTTTGATGACACCGCTCACGGCGCCCGCCTGTTCGGGCTTCAAGAGTTTGGCAATATCTACACCCGCATCACCAACCCGACCACCGACGCCTTTGAAAAGCGCATTGCCGCGCTTGAAGGCGGCGCGGCCGCGGTGGCCACCTCTTCGGGCCAGGCGGCCCAGCTCCTGGCCATCACCACCCTGGCACAGGCCGGTGAAAACATTGTGGCGGCCTCTTCCCTGTACGGCGGCACCTGGAACCAGTTCAAGGTGACCCTGCCGCGCCTGGGCATCGAGGTGCGCATTGTCGAGGACGACGACCCGGCCGCCTTTGAAGAGCAGATCGATGACAAGACGCGCGGCATTTACGCCGAAAGCATCGGCAACCCGGCCTTTCACATTCCCGACTTTGAAGGCCTTTCCGCCCTGGCCAAAAAGCACCGCCTGCCGCTGATCATCGACAACACCTTCGGTGCCGGCGGCTATCTGTGCCGCCCCATAGATCACGGCGCCGACATTGTGGTTGAATCGGCCACCAAGTGGATTGGGGGCCACGGCACAACCATTGGCGGCGTGCTCATCGATGCCGGAACATTCGACTGGAGCAGCGGCCGCTTTGACAACTTCACCGAGCCTTCACCGGGCTACCACGGCCTGAAATTCTGGGAAACCTTTGGCGCCGACAGCCCGTTTGGCAATATCGCCTTTGCCATTCGCGCCCGCGTCGAAGGCCTGCGCGACCTGGGGCCCTGCCAGGCTCCGTTCAACAGCTTCCTGCTGCTTCAGGGGCTGGAAACGCTGTCATTGCGTGCCGAAAGGCATTCTGAAAACACCCAGAAACTGGCCGAATGGCTGGCCGACCACCCATCGGTTGAATGGGTCAACTACCCCGGCCTGCCCAACCATCCTTACCACGTGCGCGCGCGCCGCTACCTCAAGAACGGCTTTGGCGCCGTCCTGACCTTCGGCATTCGCGGCGGTGAGGAGGCCGGACGCAAGTTTATCGACAACGTCAAGCTGGCCAAGCACCTGGCCAACGTCGGCGATGCCAAAACCCTGGTCATCCATCCGGCCAGCACCACTCACC
Organism: Wenzhouxiangella sp.; assembly: GCA_035301965.1. Taxonomy (GTDB): domain Bacteria; phylum Pseudomonadota; class Gammaproteobacteria; order Xanthomonadales; family Wenzhouxiangellaceae; genus Wenzhouxiangella. The sequence continues at coordinate 1,743 of DATGTG010000238.1, forward strand.
AGCAGCTGAGCAGGGAAGAGCAGGAAGCCGCCGGCGTGACCGACGAGCTGATTCGCGTTTCGGTGGGCATAGAGCATATCGATGACATCATCAACGATTTTGTTCAGGCCTTTGAAAGCGCCGGTGTAGCGGTCGCAGCATGATTGGCCGGGACAGAACGCTCACCATTGAACAGCCGCTGACGCTGGAAAGCGGCGAACAGCTTGAGCGCGTCACCATTGGCTTTCGCACCTGGGGGCAGCTCAACAGCGACGCCTCCAACGCGGTGCTGGTTTGCCCGGCGCTGACCGGCGATCGCCATGTGGACACCTGGTGGTCGGGCCTGTTCGGGCCCGGCCGCAGCCTTGATCCGCACACAGACTTCATCGTTGCCGCCGACGTTTTCGGCGGCAGCGGGGCCACCACCGGCCCGGATGAAGCGCCCTCGTCTGCGTCACGCTTTCCGGACGTATCCGTTCGCGACATGGTCAGGGTGCAGGCGCTGCTCATCGACGCTCTGCGCATCGACCGCCTCAAGCTTGTCATTGGCGGCTCGCTGGGCGGCATGCAGGCGCTGGAATGGGCCGTGGGCTCGGCCGATCGGGTTGAATCCGCCGCGATCATTGCCGCGCCGGCCCGCCAGTCGGCCTGGGCAAGCGCCCTCAACCATGCCCAGCGGCGCGCGCTCGACCTGCACGGCGACCTTGATCTGGCCCGCATCATTGCCATGCTCAGCTACCGCCACTGGGACAACCTGGAAAACCGCTTTGGCGCCGACAGCAAAAGCTCGCAAAGCGCCGCGCAGTGGCTGGACTTCCATGGCCGCAGGCTCACCAAGCGCTTCAATCCGGTCAGCTATCGACGGCTGATGGGTGCCATGGACAGCCACGATGTCGGCCGCAACCGCAACGGCTGGCGTACCGCCCTGGCGGCCACTCGCGTGGACACGCTGGTGGTGGGCATCAAGTCCGACCTGCTGTACCCGCCGCGCGACCAGATTGAGCTGGCTGAAGCCCTGCCGCTGTCGCGGCTGGCCTGGCTTGATGCCTCGCACGGCCATGACGCCTTTTTGATTGAACAGCGGCGCCTCGACGAGATCGTTTCCGCCTTTCGTCGCAGCACCGCTTTTCTGCAACCTGCTCTGGAGGCTTGAACAATGACTCTTGATGCACGCAAAAAATCCGAACACCGCTCTGCCGTGGTTCAGCTCAGGCAGAATCATTCCGCCCGCCCGCATGCCGCCCCGGCCGCCACCGTTGATGTTGTGGTCATTGGCCACACCGGGCAGGTTGGCTCGGAGCTGGTCGCCAGCCTGGCCCGGCTCAAGCCGGCCCCCGGCCAGCCCCGGCTGCTGCTGGCCGAAGGCATTAACCGCAGCAAGCATTTGCTGATTGACGATGACCAGACCCGGGAGCACTCCAGGGTCGCCGGCGCCCTGTCGGAGCTGGGTCGGCGCCTGTCGCAGCGAGAACGCCCCGCCATTGTGGTCGACTGCACCGCCGACCCGCAGCTGTCGCGCTATTACCCTGAATGGCTGCGCGCAGGGTTTGGCGTGGTCACGCCCAACAAGCACGGCTTTGCCGGCGATATCAGTCTTTACCACACCATTCAGCAGGCGGCGGTTGAAGGCCGCGCGCCTCTGGGCTATTCGGCCACCGTGGGCGCCGGGCTGCCCATCCTGTCCAGCCTCAAAAGGCTGCGTGCTGCCGGCAAGCAGCCCGAATCCGTATTTGCGGTGGTGTCGGGCACGCTCTCGCACGTGTTCTCCAGGCTCAGCACCGGGCTTTCGCTGTCGGCGGCCGTTGAGGATGCCCGCGCACGGGGCTATACCGAGCCCGATCCGCTGGAAGACCTGTCCGGCCGCGACGTGGAGCGCAAGCTGCTCATCATGCTGCGCGAAAGCGGGCTGGACAATGCCAGCGTCCACCGTGAGCCGGTGGTTGACGACTACTGGGCTGCCGCCGCGCGCGGCGAAGGGGATGTGATTGCCGCCCTGCGCAGCAAGGACGCCATATGGGCACAGCGGCGCAAGGCGGCGCAGGCGGCCGGCAAGGTGTGGGTGTATCTGGCCCAGTCAGGGCCGGGCGGGGCGCGCGTCGGCCCGGTCGAGGTTGAGCAGGACTCGCCCTTTGCGCAGCTTAGCGGCAGCGGCAACCTGGCCCATATCCGGCTGCCCGATGACCCGCAAACCCCGCTGACCATTCACGGACCGGGGGCTGGCGTTGCGGTCACCGCCGGTGCCGTGCTGGCCGACGTGACAGATGCGGGGGTGCGGCTGGGCAATCAGCGCCGGTAAAGATATTCCTGCATGCCGTTGCCCAGCAGCATGGCCTTTTCAATGGCAAATCCCGGCAGCAGTTTTTCCAGATCCTTGGGGCTGTAGCGTGGCGCCGCCACGGCGGCGGCTGCTTCCGGGAGCGTAACGGAAAGCTCGGTGCCGGCCGGCGCCACCGACGGTGGCTCGGCCGGCATTTCCCGGGCTGAGTATTCAATGAGAGCATGCAGGCGGGCCGGCTTTTCCGTGCGTCTGGCCAGCACGCTTCCCAGCGCCCGAATCAGCGGCGGCGACAGATAGTTGAGCAGGTTCCAGCACAGCACAAGGTCAGCGGCTTCGCCGCGCGCCGGCGGCAGCAGGCTTTCAAGCCAGCGTTCGTACAGCGTTTCGTCATCGCCATCCTCAAGCACCGGCAGCGTATCGAGCCGCGACGGCAAGTCAACGACATCAAGCCGGCAGCGATAGCGTGAGAAAAGCTCCACCGTGCCGGAGCGGGCCCTGCCCAGGTCCAGCACAAAATGGCGCCTGTCTTCGTCAAATGCATCGACGACGTCATAAAACAGGGGGGCGCGAAAGGAGCCCGTGCTTTCCTGCTCCTGCTGCGCCATGGCTGCGCTGGTGCTCACTGGCGTGTTTGCCCCGGGGCCACAAAAATCAGTGACTCAGCTCCTTGCCGCCCTTGGCCGGCTGGGCCGCAGGCTTGACCTTGTCGGGTGCAGTCTTGACCAGGGTGTCGCTTTTGCTGTCCATGTCAATGGAGCCGTTGAAGCGCGCACCGTCTTCAAGACTGACGCGTGGTGCCGTGATGCTCCCTTTTACCCGCGCGCTTTTGCGCACCACCACCTGCTCGGTGGCCACCAGATTGCCATCCATGCGCCCATCGACATAAATGGTGTGCGCATAGACATCAGCCTGGACTTCGCCCTGGCTGCCAATGGTCACGCTGTTGTTTTTAAGTTCAACGGTCCCCTTGACGCGGCCTTCAATCACCAGGTCCTCGTCTCCATTGAGCTTGCCGTCGACATGAATTGACGGGCCAATCATGGCCGTCCCGCCGCTAGTACGCGGCGCTTCGCGCGGTTTGCTTGTCATGGTGGTTTCTTCCTTTTGGTCGGCGCCAGCTCTCGCAGATCGTTGCTTACGCTTGCTGAACATGCAGATTTCCTGACGGGGTAGAGTCGTACAACCTACCCCGCCAGACTGGCCGGGTCAAGCCCGGCCAAACCGGAAGAAAAACAAGCCTGTGGCGGCTACTCGTGATCTATATCAAGAAAGCTGCGCAGAGGATCGGAGCGAGTCGGGTGCTTGAGCTTTCTCAGCGCCTTGGCCTCGATCTGGCGAATGCGCTCGCGGGTGACATCAAACTGCTTGCCGACCTCCTCCAGGGTGTGGTCGGTGTTCATGTCAATGCCAAACCGCATGCGCAGCACCTTGGCCTCGCGCGGTGTCAGGCCCGACAGCATCTTCTGCACCGTGTCGGTCAGGCCGGTGCTGGTGGCCGTTGCGTCGGGCGAGAGCACGTTCTCATCTTCGATGAAATCGCCCAGATGTGAATCTTCGTCATCTCCAATGGGTGTTTCCATGGAGATGGGCTCGCGCGCAATCTTGAGCACCTTGCGCACCCGGTCTTCGGGCATTTCCATGCGCACCGAAAGCTCTTCAGGCGTCGGCTCACGGCCCATTTCCTGCAGCATGGCCCGCGAGGTGCGGTTGAGCTTGTGGATGGTTTCGATCATGTGCACGGGAATACGGATGGTGCGCGCCTGGTCGGCAATCGAGCGCGTAATGGCCTGGCGAATCCACCAGGTGGCATAGGTTGAAAACTTGAACCTGCGGCGATAGTCAAACTTGTCGACCGCCTTCATCAGTCCGATGTTGCCTTCCTGGATCAGA
>DATGTG010000239.1:0-5629 GCA_035301965.1 Wenzhouxiangella sp.
CGCGCGAGATTTTTGACGCACGCGCCTTCTGGCAGCGCATAGAGTCCCTGGACAACCAGGTGCCGGCCAAGCTGCAGCTTGAGGCGCAGACTGAAATGTGGAACGTGCTGCGCCAGGCCACCCGCAGGCTGATTACCCTGCCGGGCGGCTACAACATCAACATTTCCGGCCAGGTCGAGCATTTTGCGCCGGGCATCCGACAGTACCGCGAGCAGCTTCGCGATTTGCTTGATGATGAGCTGCGCGGCATGCTCGACGAGCGCAAGTCCGAGCTGGTCGAGGCCGGCTTTGCCCCCGATGTGGCGGCCGAAGTGGCCGGACTGCGCTTTGTTCAAACGGCCATTGATATTGTTGATGAAGCGCATCAGCAGGGCTCTTCGGTTGATGCGGTTGCCAGGGTCTATTTTTCACTGTTTGACCAGCTGGGGCTCAAGTGGCTGGCCGGCCAGGTTGAAAGGCTGCCGGTTGAGCGCCAGTGGCATGCGCATGCGCGCGGCCATTTGCGTGACGATCTGTACCGCAGCCATCGCCTGCTGACCCAGCGGGTGCTTGCCCAGTGCGGTGAAAAGCCCGCACCGGTTGAGGCCTGGCTGGAGCGTCACAGTGCGGCCACCAGGCGCACCGCCGAGCTGCTCGAGGAAATGCGCAGCTCGGGCATGCATGATTTCGCCGTGGTGCAGGTGGCCATTAACGGGCTGTCGCAGCTGCTGCACGCAACTGCGGACAACTAGCAATGCGCATCGCAGTTCTGGCCAGCGATCACCCGGGCTCCCAGGAGGCCGCGGCCGAACTGCGCAGGCGCTATACCGCAGTCGAGCCCGACCAGGCCGAAGTGCTGGTTGTTCTTGGCGGCGACGGGTTCATGCTGCACACGCTGCATGAACACGTTGACAGAAATCTGCCGGTATTTGGCATGCGCCTGGGCGAAGTGGGCTTTTTGATGAACCGCTACGCGGCAGACGATCTCGACAAGCGCGTGGAAAATGCGCGCGAAGTGGTTCTCAACCCGCTGCAGATGACGGCCACGGACAGCAGCGGACAGACCCGCACTGCGGTCGCCATCAACGAGGTCGCGCTGCTGCGCCAGACCAACCAGGCCGCCCACATCCGCATTCTGGTCAACGGCCGTGAGCGGGTCAGCCGACTGGTGGCCGATGGCGTGATGGTGGCAACGGCTGCCGGATCAACCGCCTACAACCTGTCGGCCCACGGCCCCATTCTTCCTTTGGGCACCGAAGCCGTGGTGCTGACGCCAATCAGCCCGTTTCGACCCCGACGCTGGCAGGGCGCCATACTCCCGGCCTCGGCGCAGGTGCGTTTCGAAGTTTTGCAGCATCAGCGCAGGCCGGTCAGTGCCACCGCCGACTACGACGAGGTGCGCGATATCGTGGCGGTTGACATCCATCAGCACCATGGCGTTTCTCACCGCCTGCTCTTTGACCCCGAGCACTCGCTTGAAGAGCGGATATTGTCAGAGCAGTTCCTGTAGCTTTCTTGTCTTGCTCTCTTGTTCGGGAAAAACAAAGCACCGCCGGGCGGAGCCTGACGGTGCTTTTGGTGTTCCGAAAGCCGTATTGAATGGGGGGCTTTAGCGCCGGCCTTTTTTCTCGCGCAGCTCGCCGGCGCGCTTGATGATTTCCTCGCCGCTCATGCCGTCCAGGGTCAGGTAGAGGTTGGACAGTCCCTGCCAGGCCGCGGTGTCATAGGTGCTCAGATAGCGCAGGGCCGAGTCCAGGTTGTTGAACTCTTCCTTTGAGCTGTCGGCCGCAATCATTTCCAGACTGTCCCTGAAAGCTTCCGGAGATGAACCGTCAACGGGAATGGTCAGCCCGAAGCCTTCTCCTTCACCCGCTTCGCCTTCAAGTCTGGGAATGCGCCTGGACGCATCATCACCGCTGGTTCCTGACCGGCTGGTGTCGCGTTCACTCATCAGGGCCGAGCGGTCCTGACGCTCGCTGCGGCGAACCACGTTTCTGTTTGATTGGGTCTGCTCGGCAGCAGCCTGCGCTGAAGCGTCGGATTCCGGCGGGTCATCCTGGCCACAGCCACCAACCAGAAATGCAATACCGAGAATAAACGCTAGTTTTTTCATGAAAATCTCCAACAAAATATGATGATTGATGCGGTCGTTTACACTGTTTGGATTGTCAAAAGACAGTCTGGTTCCGGCCGAGCAAGCAGTTTTTGCGCACAAATTCGCGCTGATTCACTGATTGCGGTCCGGGACTCCCTGTGCTCGCTGCGAGGTCTTTACGATCGGACATTCTAACCATGGACTGAGAAATTTCACAGATTGACAGGCAATTCAGGATTTATTCGGTTGTGCCGGACTGACAGCGGGCAACCAGTCGGCGCAGTTTTTCCATTCCGTCCAGAAGTCGGGGGCCGGGACGGGCAAGCCATTGCTCACTAAGCGGGAAGATGCGGTTCCCGGCAATGGCCGGAACCTGCTGCCAGCCCTCGCGACGGCGCACCACGTGGGCGTGGTATTTGTCTTCCGAAACCCCGCACCAGCTCATGATGACCGCTTGCGGCCCTTTGCGAAGGGCATCGTCAGCTTGGACAATCAGGCTTTCGGCCGGTTCGTTTTCCCACGGATTGCGCGCGCCCGCCAGGCGCAGCATTTCATTGACCCAGGAATCGCGGCCGGGAACGATGACCGGCTTGGGCCACCACTCCACCAGAACAGACAGCAGGTTTTCATCACTGGCCGGGGTTTGCTCCAGCTCAGCATCAAACCGTCCGGCCAGCCTTTCGGCCGCTGCGGCTGCATCAATGGCCTGTCCGATGCGCCGGATATCAGCAGCCACGTCCGCCAGGCCGTGCGGCTGTGTAACCAGCAGCGGAAAGTTGGCCGCCTGCATCTTTTCCAGGCATTTTTCATGACCGGGCACGGTCAGGGACGTGATGACCAGGTCCGGTTCAAGTGCCCTGATCTTTTCGACATCAACATCCAGGTCGGGACCAATGCGGGGCAGGGCGCCGACCACCTCGGGCGGATGGTCGGAGTGCTCATCAACGCCCACCAGCCAGTCGCCGCGCCCCAGGGCGCAGACAATTTCGGTGTTTGAACAGGTATGGGCAACCAGGCGCATGGCGGTCACAGGCGCCTGGCTGCCGTCAGTTCAGGGTCGGGCCGCCGAATCAATCGATGACACCCAGGCGCTTGCCCACCCGGGTAAACGCATCAACCGCCTGCTCCAGATGCTCGCGCGTGTGGGCAGCGGAAATCTGGGTGCGAATGCGCGCCTCGCCCTGTGGGACCACCGGATAGAAAAAGCCGATGACGTAAATACCTTCGTCCAGCAGCTCATCGGCCATCTTCTGGGCCAGCGGAGCATCGTGCAGCATGACAGGCACAATGGGATGCTCGCCCGGCAGAATCTCAAAGCCGGCGTCGGTCATGGCCTGGCGGAAAAAGCGCGTGTTTTCATCCACCTTGTCGCGCAGGGCGCTGGACTCACCCATCATTTCAAACACCTTGAGCGTGGCCGACACCAGGTGGGGGGCCAGCGAGTTTGAGAACAGGTAGGGGCGCGAACGCTGGCGCAGCATGTCGACAATTGGCTGGCTGGCCACAGTAAAACCGCCCATGCCGCCGCCCAGTGCCTTGCCCAGGGTGGACGTGAAGATATCCACCTTGTCCATTACGCCGTGGTGCTCGGCCGAGCCGCGCCCGGTGGGACCGAAAAACCCGGTGGCGTGGGCATCGTCGACCATGACCAGGGCATTGTACTTTTCAGCCAGCGCGGTGATTTCGTCCAGCTTGGCAACATAGCCGTCCATGGAAAACACCCCGTCGGTGGCAATCATGCGGGTGCGCTTGTTCTGCGTTTTTTTGAGAATGTCCTCCAGCTGGTCCATGTCGGAATTGGCAAAGCGGTGGCGTTCGGCCTTGCACAGACGAATGCCGTCAATGATGGAGGCATGGTTGAGTTGGTCTGAAATGATGGCGTCGCGGTCATCGAGCAGGGGCTGAAACAGACCGCCGTTGGCGTCGAAGCACGAGGCATAAAGAATGGCGTCATCCTTGCCGAAATAATCGGCAATGGTCTGTTCCAGCTTTTTGTGCAGATCCTGGGTGCCGCAGATAAAGCGCACCGAAGCCAGCCCGAAGCCGTAGTCGTCCAGCCCCTGGCGGGCAGCGGCCATGACTTCGGGGTTGTCGGCCAGGCCCAGGTAGTTGTTGGCGCAGAAGTTGAGCACCCGACCGCCTTCGCGGGTCTCGATTTCCACCCGCTGCGGGGTGGTAATGGAGCGCTCGCGCTTGTACAGGCCTTCGGATTCAATCTGCTGCAGCTCCTCGCGCAGCCTTTGCAATGTTGCAGGATCGTTCATGTTCGCTCTCTCAAATTGAAATTTCAGAAATCGGGAAAGGACTGCACCTCAGGCCTGTGGCTCAACCTCACCGGTCCAGTCGCACACCACCTTGCCACACTGGCCCGAGGCCATCAGTTCAAAGCCCTTTTCAAAATCATCAATGGCAATGTGGTGGGTCAGCACCTTGTGCAGGGGGAAGCCCGTCAACACCATCTGGGTGGTCTTGTACCAGGTTTCGTACATGCGGCGGCCGTAAATGCCGTGTATTTCAAGACCCTTGAAAATAACCTGATCCCAGTCGACGCCGGCATTTTTGGGCAACAGGCCCAGCAGGGCCACGCGCCCGCCGTGGTACATCAAATCGAGCAGATCGCCGAAGGCCTGCGGATTGCCCGACATTTCCATGGCCACATCAAAGCCGTCTATGCCCAGTTCAGCGCGCACGTCGAGCAGATTTTCATTTTTGACATTGATCGTGCGCGTGGCGCCCATGTCGCGCGCCAGCTGCAGCCGGTAGTCGTTGACGTCGCTGATGACAATGTGGCGCGCACCCACGTGCCGGGCAATGCCGGCGGCCATGATGCCTATGGGACCGGCGCCAGTGATCAGAACATCCTCGCCGACCAGGTCAAACTGCAGTGCGCAGTGGGCCGCGTTTCCGAACGGGTCGAAAAAAGCGGCCAGTTCCGGCGCGATGTGATCGGGAATGAGCCACAGATTGCTGGCGGGGACCACAACGTATTCAGCAAAGCCGCCATCGCGATTGACACCTATGCCTTCAGTATTGGGGCACAGATGGGGTTTGCCGGCCCTGCAGTTGCGGCACATTCCGCACACCACGTGACCTTCCGCCGATACACGCTGACCTTCAGTGTAGTTGCTGACACCGGGGCCCAGCTCAACAATGCGGCCAACAAACTCATGGCCAATGACCAGCGGTGGCTGAATGGTTCGCCGGGACCATTCGTCCCATTGATAGATATGCAGATCTGTGCCGCATATGGAGGTTTTTTCTGTCTTGATGAGTACTTCGTTGGCGCCGGGTCTTGGAACAGGGACTTCCTGCAATTCCAGCCCCGGTGCGGCAGTGGGTTTGACCAGCGCGCGCATCCGGCTTGTCATGTTGTTCTCCGCAGGGAATGATCGCCCCATTATAAAAGTTTGGCGGCAGGCGGGGGCGCAACCGTAAAAGGGCGGCTGCCCGCGCCGCTTAAAATCTGCCCGGCGGCTATACAATAGCCCCAATGAGCAGGGTAAAGACCACCTATATATGCAATGAGTGCGGCGCCAGCTCGCCCAAATGGGCCGG
>DATGTG010000240.1:0-2735 GCA_035301965.1 Wenzhouxiangella sp.
CTGGAAAGCGCACCCCTGGGCCGCCACGGTGTGGACGAGTTCCTGTTTGATCTGCGCGTGGGCTATTGCGAATACTATGCGTCCTCATTTGCCGTGCTCATGCGCCAGGCCGGCATTCCAGCCCGCGTTGCCACCGGCTACTTGGGCGGCCACTGGCAGTCGGGTGCCAACTATTTTCTGGTGCGTCATTCCGAAGCCCATGCCTGGGTGGAAGTGTGGCTTGAAGGCCGCGGCTGGATCCGCGTCGACCCGACGGCCGCCGTATCCTCCGAAAGAATCCAGCAGGGGTTGTCCACGGCCGGCGGAGGATCGGCAGGCTCCAGCTGGCTGCGCGCGCTGCAAAACCGCTATGACCGGCTCCAGCACCTGTGGAACGCCTGGGTTCTCAACTTCAATGCCGAACGCCAGCAAAGCATGTTTCAGTTTGCCGGTCTGCCGAACATACCGCCGGCCGGTCTGACTATTTTGATGGTCTCAATGCTTGGCGGCACCGCTGCGCTGTTGTTCTGGCTCTGGATGCACCAGTCCAGGTCTCGCGACCCGATCCAGCGCGCATGGCAGGCCCTGGTGCGCCGCTCGCGGCGCTTCGGCCTCGGCCCGATGGCAGGCGAAACACCGGCCGCCTGGGCCGAACGGTTGTCAGATGGCCAGCGGATGGGGCCGGAATTCATCACTCTTGTTTCCGACTATTGCAGCATTCGATACGGCAGCGTCTGTGATGCCGCGCAACAATCCCGCTTCATCAAGGCCAGTCGAAGTTTCCCTGCGGGAATAAAATGAACCCCGCAGCGTTGCAAAGCTCAAAACAGGCAGACTGATATCATGATGACATCGTTGCCAAGGGATAGAAAATGAAATTACTGCACGCTCTGTTCACTGTTACCATCACGGCACTTCTGGCTGCCGGGTGCGCGACCATTCCCGAGCCGCTGGCGGGCGAATACCCCGCCACCACTCCCGACCAGGCAGATGACAGCCATGTGGGTCAAAACGTGCGCTGGGGCGGGCGTATTGTCGACACGCGCCCCGGCACAGACGAAACCTGTATTGAGATACTGGCCCGCCCGCTGGACAGCAAGGCCCGTCCCTCAGACAGCGACCGGCATCACGGCCGTTTTCTGGCCTGCCGCGAAGGTTTTGAAGACCCGGCCATCTTTGAGGAGGGTCGTGACATCACCGCCATCGGCCGGTTGACCGGCTTTGTAGAGGGCAACATAGGCGACTTCACCTACGTCTACCCGCGCATCAGCGCCGACACGCTTTTTCTTTGGGGCGACCCGCAGCCCGCATATTACTACGACCCCTTTTGGTACGACCCCTGGTACGCACCCCGCTCACGCTGGCATTTTTCAGGCCGGGTCATTATCGGGCGCTGAAGCGCAGGCGCAGATCGGATCGACCACTCCAAGCCGGTGTGTCCTCGCTCATGATTTTCGCCTGCAAGACCTGATTGGTCTGGCAGAGTGAACGCGCGAGCGTTACACTGCACCCAAAACAATGAATCAATCAACAAAGAACCCTTCAGTTTCCGGATAAAACCATGACAAGAAACCTGACAACGCTGGCGGCAATGCTGGCATTGATTTATTTTTCCGCCACAGCTTTGGCCGCGCCGATATCGGCAGATTCACTGGCTCGCTACCCTGATATGCAATCGGTGTCCATGAGTCCTGATGGAAAACAACTGAGCGCCATCATTGCACTGCCGGATTCAAACAACAGCGAAACTGCGCTGGCCACGTGGAATCTCGAGGACATGAGTCAGCCGCCGGAAATCACGCCCAGCGGCGACAAGATGAAGTTCATCGCCGCGGCATCACTCAAGTCGGATCGTGTGCTGGTCATCGGCCGCCAGGAATGGACCGGCCGCCTGGGTGGATGTGGTGAAGGACGGGTTTCGGGTGCCACCCGGACATTTGTCAGCAAGGCCTATCTCACCGACGACAAGCACAAGAAATTCAAGGAAGCCTTTGCCAGGAACGTCCGCCAGCTGGGTGTGAGCAAGGACACGCTCAAGTGCCTTGAGCTTGCGGGCGAAGCGTCACTTGTTGACAACCTGCCGCTTGACCCGCACCGCGTTATTGTGCAGCAGCTCAACAGCCTCACCATGCAGGCCAACTATTACCTTTATGATCTTCGAGATGACAGCACCGAGCTGCTGATTACCGCCACATCACGCATTTCCCCTCTGTTGTTTGACCCGAAAAACGGGAAGGTGCTGGCTCAAAGCGAGCTGAAAAACACCGAAAGGGGCTATGAGCAAAGAATTCTTATTCCCGACGAATCCGGCGATTTCAAGGTACATGAACCCCTGACCACCCTTCTGCGGGATCGGCACACCGTCAGCGTTGCCGGAATAGATCGGGACTCCGGCAAGCTTTACGTGCTGACCGATCAGTTTTCAGATCAGGTCCAGGCACGCATGTACGACCCGAAAGCCAGAAAATATGACGATGAGCCCCTGGTGGCCCATGAAGAATTTTCCATTTCAGGCCTTGTCTTCGGGCGTCAGCCATTCAATTTCAACCAGCTGCTGGGATTCTCCTACGCTGGCCCGGATATTGAAACGGTCTATGTTGACCCGGAGATTCGAGCCATTCATGAAGGTCTGCAAAACGCATTCCCGGATCAGTCCATATCCATCATGGAATACACGGACCAGTATTCCAAAGTGCTGTTTTCAGCGTCGAGCCACAAGCATCCTCCCACCTACCACATTCTGAATGACAGAAAGA
>DATGTG010000241.1:0-8011 GCA_035301965.1 Wenzhouxiangella sp.
GGCTGGACAGTGCTGGTTCTGACGGTTGTGCTGACTGCAATTACCTGGGGAGGCCTGCTGTGAGCGAGTTTCGTCATCCACTTAAAAAAGCCATCGGCCACGGTTCCGCGGGTGACGGTGTTGGCCACTGGTGGGCTCAGCGCTTTTCCGCCCTGCTGCTGATTGGACTGACCGTCTGGCTGATCTGGGCATTGACAAGATTGGTCGGTGCTGATTACAGCAGCGCCGCCGCCTTTTTGGGCAGCCCGTTCAATGCCACCATGGCCATATTGTTCATGGTGGCCGGTTTTTATCATGGCCAGCTGGGACTGCAGGTGATCATCGAGGATTATGTTCACCGCCGCGTGGCCGAGGTTGCCCTGATCGTGATTGTCAAGGCGCTGGCACTTTTTGGCGCCGTCCTGTCGGTGCTTGCCGTTCTTAAACTGGCTCTGGGAGTTTGAAATTGAGCAAAGCTTACGAGATTACCCGGCACGAGTATGACGTGCTGGTTGTTGGCGCGGGTGGTGCCGGTTTGCGCGCCACCATGGGCCTGGCGGCCACCGGCCTGAAAACCGCCTGCGTGACCAAGGTGTTTCCCACCCGCTCGCACACCGTGGCCGCCCAGGGCGGCATGAGTGCGGCCCTGGCCAACATGGGCGAGGACAACTGGCGCTGGCACATGTACGACACCATCAAGGGATCGGACTGGCTGGGCGACCAGGATGCCATTGAATACATGTGCAAAAACGCCATGCAGGCCGTCATTGAACTGGAGCATTTCGGCGTGCCTTTTTCCAGAACCGAGGAAGGCAAGATTTATCAGCGTCCATTTGGTGGCATGACCACGCACTACGGCAAGGGCACGGCCCAGCGCACCTGCGCTGCCGCCGACCGCACCGGCCACGCCATTCTGCACACGCTCTACCAGCAGGCGCTCAAGCATGACGCCGAGTTTTTCATCGAATATTTCGCCATCGACCTGCTGATGGACGATGACGGCGCCTGCAGGGGTGTGCTGGCCTGGGATTTGACCAACGGCACGCTGCATGAATTTCGCGCCCACGCGGTGATTCTGGCCACCGGAGGCTACGGCCGCACCTATTTTTCATGCACGTCGGCGCATACCTGCACCGGTGATGGCGGCGGCATGGCGCTGCGCGCCGGCCTGGCGCTGCAGGACATGGAGTTTGTCCAGTTTCACCCCACCGGAATTTACGGCGCCGGCTGCCTGATTACCGAAGGCGTGCGCGGTGAGGGGGGCTATTTGACCAACTCCGAGGGCGAGCGCTTTATGGAGCGCTACGCGCCCAACGCCAAGGATCTGGCCTCGCGCGACGTGGTTTCACGCTCCATGACCCTGGAGATTCGCGAGGGCAGGGGGGTGGGCGAGCACAAGGACCACATTCACCTCAACCTGCAGCACTTGGGCCCCGAGGTCATCAACGAGCGCCTGCCCGGTATTGCCGAGTCCGCGCGCATCTTTGCCGGCGTTGATGTCACCAAGGATCCCATCCCGGTCATCCCGACCGCTCACTACAACATGGGTGGCGTGCCGACCAACTATCATGGCGAAGTGGTGACCATGGTAGACGGTGACCCCGAAGCCGTGGTCAAGGGCCTGTACGCTGTTGGCGAGGCCGGCTGCGTTTCGGTTCATGGCGCCAACCGCCTTGGTTCCAACTCGCTGTTGGATCTGATCGTGTTCGGGCGCGCTGTTGCCGAGCGCTGCGGCGCCACCATCAAGCCCGGGCAGACGCACAAGCCGCTGCCGGAAGGCACCCTCGACCGCATCCTGGATGACTTTGACAAAACAAGGCATGCCAATGGCGACCTGCCGACGGCCCAAATTCGGGAGAACATGCAGCGTGTCATGCAGGAAGACGCCGCCGTTTTCCGCACCGAGGACACCCTGGCTGAAGGCCACAAGCGCATTGTCGAGGTGGCCGACAGTTTCAGCAACGTCAAGGTCTCCGACCGCTCGCTTATCTGGAATTCCGACCTGGTGGAAACACTTGAGCTGCGCAACCTGCTGGCCAACGCGGTGACGACCATGGTGGCGGCGCACAACCGCACCGAAAGCCGGGGCGCCCATGCCCGTGAAGACTACAGCGAGCGCGATGACGAGAACTGGCTGAAGCACAGCCTGATCTGGATGGATGATGAGCACAAGACCAGAATCGATTACCGGCCGGTGCACATGTACACCCTGACCGATGAGGTCGAAATGGTCCCACCCGAGAAAAGAGTTTACTGACACGCCATGAGTATTTTCAGACTGCCAAAAAACTCGCGCATTTCCAGGGGAAAGCATTTTTCAGCGCCCCCGGGTGCGAAGAACGTCAAGACATTTCGCATTTACCGCTGGGATCCCGACAGCGGAGAAAACCCGCGAGTGGATTCCTATGACATCGATCTGGACGACTGCGGCCCGATGGTTCTGGATGCCGTCATCAAGATCAAGGATGAAATCGACGCAACGCTGACGTTTCGACGCTCCTGCCGCGAAGGCATTTGCGGCTCGTGCGCGTTCAATATTGACGGCACCAATACGCTGGCCTGCACCCAGGGCATTGCGGAAATTTCCGGCGACGTGAAGATTTATCCGCTGCCGCACATGCCGGTTGTCAAGGACCTGGTGCCCGACCTGACGCAGTTCTACGCCCAGTACGCTTCCATACAGCCGTGGATCAAGACTCACAGCCCGGCGCCGCCCGACAAGGAGCGCCTGCAGTCACCGGAAGACCGCAAGCATTTGGACGGCCTGTATGAGTGCATCCTGTGCGCCTGCTGCTCAACCGCCTGCCCGAGCTACTGGTGGAGCGGCGAGCGTTATCTGGGGCCCGCCATTTTGCTGCAGGCCTACCGCTGGCTGGTCGATTCGCGTGACGAGGCCACCGGTGAGCGACTCGACCAGCTTGAGGACCCCTTCAAGCTGTATCGCTGTCACACCATCATGAACTGCACCCGGACATGCCCCAAGGGCCTCAATCCGGCCAAGGCCATTGCCGAAATCAAGAAAATGATGCTGGCGCGGCGCAGCGTCTGATGAATTGAGCACAATGAGTCCGGCCGATACAGATTCCGGAGAGATGGCCCGGCTGCGCTGGCGCTGCCGCAGGGGAATGCAGGAGCTGGACGTGATGCTTGGCGACTGGCTTGAGCGCTGCTGGCCCTCGGCCGATCAGGGTCGGCGCCAGGCATTTTCAACTCTCCTGGACCAGGAAGACGACCGCCTGTGGTCGTGGCTGAGCGGGCAGAGCGAACCGGATGCCGGGCTGATGGATATCGTCAATGACATCAGAGCACGCTTTTTCGGGCCCGGGCGCTGACGGCTGGCATATTGGGCCCGCTTTTGGCCCGGCTGTCCTGGTTGGCACCCTGGCCGTGCCCAGCGCTGTGGCCGCCTGGTTCAACGGCCTTCCATGGTCACTGCGGGCAGCGGTTCTGCTGCTGGTTGTGGTGCTGGCTGCCAGGGCGATCAAACGGCTTCTTCGCCCGCAGATAATCCGAATCAAAATATCTGGTCCGACGGTTTGGTTTAAATCAGCAAGGCATGGTCCTGGCGCCGGAACCATTGTGGGCACATCGTTTGTTTCCCCGTTCTATACAGGTTTCAGCTGGACAGGCCAGCAGGGCCGGCGCCGGCGCGGCTTTGGTGTTTTCAGGGCACAAATGAATGAGCGTGACTATCGGCATTTGTGCGTCGCGCTGCGCATGGAGCAAGTTCATTGAAGCGCCTGCTCCGGCGATTTTTTCGGCTGGTTGTCGCACTTTTACTGCTGGTCATTCTGGTTCTGTGCGGACTGACCCTGCCGCTGCGCTGGATAATGCCCGCCACGTCGGCCTATATGGTTGCCGACCGGCACAGCAACCAGCGCGCTGTCCACCATCTTCCAGTGGCCGGCGAGAACATATCGGCGCATCTCAAGCTGGCGGTCATCGCCGCCGAGGATCAGTCTTTTCCCCATCACCACGGCTTTGATATAAAACAGATTCGCGACGCAGTGGAATCGCACCGCGGCGGAAAGCCCCTGCGGGGCGCAAGCACCATCAGCCAGCAGCTGGCCCGCAACCTGTATCTGTGGCCTGGAGGCGGATGGTTTCGCAAGGGCCTGGAGGCAATGATCACTGTTCCGCTCGAGCTGTTTGTCCCCAAACGCCGTCTGCTGGAAATTTACCTGAACACGGTTGAGTTTGGCCCGGGCATTTACGGTGCCGAGGCAGCCGCCAGGCATTATTTCAAAAAGCCGGCAGCAGAGCTGAGCCGTGCAGAAGCGGCGCTTCTGGCCGCTGTATTGCCGTCGCCAAAAACACTGAATGCAGGGCAGCCTGATGAATACCTGCGTCAGCGACAGCACTGGATTCTGGGCCAAATGGATAATCTGGGCTTCGGTTGGGTACCGGCCGATTGACAAACAGACCCGCTTAACTGCTTGCGCTCGCATGAAAAAGCGCCGTAGACTTCAAGGAGCGCTATTCGGACAAGCAGGCCATGACAGATATCCACAGTATCGCCGATCGGTTTCAGCACCACACTCAGCTGACAAAAGATGACAGGCGACTGCTGGCTGGCCTGGAAAGCAATATGCAGGAATTCCCTGCAGGTTCGCTGCTTGATCAGACCGACGCAGATGGCCGCCCCGTATTTTACAGCCTGAAAAAAGGCTGGGCCTGCGCCATTCATGGCCTGGCTGGTGGCCAGCGGCAGATTCTTGATATCTACTTGCCCGGCGAAATCATGGGGTTGCGTGACCTGAACCGCGACAGGGCAACGGCCGGAATCCGGGCCCTGACAAGCATCTGCGCCTGCATTTTTTCAGAAGCGGCGCTGTTCCAGGTTTTTGAAAGCTCGCCGGCTTTGTCCAAGCTATTTTTTATCGAGCTTTTGCACAGACACACGCTGCTGACCGAGCGCATCGTTGATATTGGCAGACGTCCGGCCATAGAGCGCATTGCCCATTTTTTGCTCGAAATGAAGATTCGGCTGCGCGCCCCGGAAAATGATTTCGCGTTTCCGCTTACACAGGCCCTGCTGGCCGATGTTCTCTCGATGAGCCCGGTTCATGTCAGCCGCATGTTTGCCAAGCTCAAGGAGCGTGGACTGGTCGAAATGACGGAATCACGGGTTGTAATCGGAAACCTGGCCGGCCTGATTGAGCTGGCCGGCTTTGAGCCGGACTACCTTGCTTCAGTCAATTTTGAAAGGGCAGGGCGGGCGGCACCTGTTCCGCTCAGACCGGTGGACGTCGACCGCTGACAAAAAAGACAAGGGCCACAATCAGTCCGATAACAAACAGTATCCAGGCGATATTGGTCGCGGCACCGGCGACGCCGCTCAAGCCAAGCGCACCGGCAATCAGCGCAACGATGAGAAAAACAAGAGCCCAGGACAGCATGTGATGCTCCTTTTGTTTCAGGTTCAGCTCGACAGTAGCAGTGTTTTCATATGATGTCGTTAACCTGTGTTATGGACGACAAAAACAAAAACTCCGTATGCTGACAGTGCAGTCACGTTCAATTTGGTGTGAAACGCATGGACAAACACGAAGTCAAAGGCAAGTGGAAGCGCCTGTCGGCCCGCATCAAGCAGGAGTGGGGCGATCTGACGGACGATGAAGTGACCCGGGCGGAAGGAAACCTTGAAGAGCTGATCGCTCGCATTCAGGAGAAATATGGTCAGGGCCGACAGGCGATTTCAAAGAAATTGAACCAGCTAAAAGAGAACCTGGAGGAATCATGAAATTCATTACCAGCCGTTTTGACAGCCACAGCCTCATGAAAATACTGGCGGCGGCGGTTTTTGCCGCAGGCGTTGGGGTTTTTATTTCGGGCTGTGAACAGAAAGGGCCGGCACAGGAAGCTGGCGAGAGCATTGATGATGCTGTTGAAGAAGCCGGCGACAAGCTTGAAGATGCCAGAGACAAGGCCGGTGACAAGGTGGAAGAGTGGAAAAAGGACGCCGAGAAGGATAACAACAGCTAGCGGTTTCTGCCTTGCCTGAAACATCCTGACCGTGAGCCTGGAACGGCCTGAGCGGCTGCTTTCAGGCTTGCGGTTTCAAATGCTGCGCGGCTTGTTTGCATGCCGGCTTTCTAATTCCAGTGGCGCAGCAGGGTTTCAATCAGCTCTTCCAGCTGAGCCCTTTCCCCCCTTTCACGATCAATTTCCAGCGGCTGTCCGCCAAGGATTTTTTGCGCTTCGGCGCGCAAAATGTTTGTTTCCAGTGCCCGCAGGGCCGAGCGTGCCGCGCGCAGCTGAACAAGGACATCCTTGCTGTCCCGACCGGAAATCAGCATTTTCGCAACGCCGTCGAGCTGTCCGCGCGCGCGATTGAGGCGGGTCAGCTGATCCCGTTGTGTTTTTTTCATGCCAGAGTAGTCGACCATGAGCGCACTATACCCCGCCGGGGTATGTGAGGGAGTGAGAAAAAGGTTTAAAAATAAAAAATAAAATTTATTTCAATCAGTTATGACAATAACCTTAAGGTGTTTATACGAAGTTTCACGAGCCCGACAGGGTATGTGCGGGAGATGCTTTATGGCTTTTTCAGCGGGCAAATGCCAGCCAGCAAGCTTCATGCAGTGAGCGGATACTGCGCTGGGCAAACTTTGGGCCGGGGCTGGGAATTGAAGTTCGTTTGAGGAGCCTGAAGCGAAAACCCGCCGCCTCAGCCAGCTCTTCAGGATTGACGGCAAAAGGCGGGCCGTTCATTTTGCGCTGGTCATATTCAAGCGTAATGACAAGGCCGCGCGCGTTTTTTGTCAGCAGCGAGCGGAGGTGGGCCAGGTATTTGCTTCGCAACTGTGGCGGCAGCGCGATCAACGCGGCACGGTCGTAGAAAAGCGGGTAGGGGGTGCGGGCCCTGAACTCAAAAAAATCAGCGTGGCAGATTTGAACGTTGGCGGCCGCGTAGCAAATCTGATCGTTCAGCCTGTTCTGGTGAGGCGTTTTGCCCCATTCCGAATAGAAATCGGCAATCGCCAGGGCGCTGAGTTCTATTCCGGTGACATTGTGGCCCCTGCCGGCCAGCCAGCGCATGTCCAGGCTTTTCCCGCACAGGGGAACAAGCACAGGGCCAAGCCGGCTTTGGGCCACACTTGGCCAGTGCCGGAGCAGCTGCTCGTTTTTATCCGGCTGATGAAATCCGATTTTGTTCTGCTGCCAGCGCCGGTGCCAAAAATCATGGTCCATAACTGTCGAATTGGCCGCTGCGTGCGGTCAGAAAAGAGCGGGCAGGGCACGGCCCTGCCCGCATGGTGAGTGATGTGGCGGCTTACTCGAGAATGAAGCTGACCCGCAGGTTGACCCGGTAGACGGAAATTTGGCCGCCTTCCATCTCAACCTTTTGTTCAGCCACCCAGGCGCCCCTGACATTTTTGAGGGTTTTGTTGGCCCGGTTGATTCCACGCTTGATGGCATCATCAAAGCTTTCCGTGGATTCTGCGGTAATTTCAACAACCTTGGCTACGCTCATTGCTTGAATCCCTGTTTTTGGATGGAGTCCCGATTCTAGCAGGCAAAACCGGCCGGGTCATCCAGGTGGCAGCCACGGGCCCAGCTGTTCCTCCGCCATGGCCGTCCAGTTTCTGTTGGCTGCCGGATTGGCCGGGCTGGGGTGGTGCAGATAACCAACGCTCACCGATGCGCCGATAATGCCCTGTGCGCGCTTTTGGGCAAACCGCCCAACGCCAATGACCGCAGCCGGATCAAGAAAATCAAACACCTGGGCGACAGCCAGGTCGCATGTCTGAAACAGGGCATCCCGTTCATTCCTGGTCAGTTTTTCCGGAATCAGATTGCGGTTTTGGGCCAGAAACAGCAGGGGACAATAATTCCATACAAAAAAGCGGTCAAAAAATGCCTCGGCACTCCCAAAGCGCTGCCTGGCCCAGCCCCACAGGCGCTTGCCGCTGCCTTCGCTGCGCTGGCACTCAAACCCGGTGATGGGGTATTTGGGGTGCTGCTCAGGCAGCGGTGCGGTTAGTTCTGCCTCAATGCCCATCCAGTCTCTTACCAGACTTATTTCCCC
>DATGTG010000242.1:0-5683 GCA_035301965.1 Wenzhouxiangella sp.
ACGGTCGGGCCGCAACCGGCAGCGCGCTCCTGGTCGAACCAACCTGCTTGAGCAAAACCAGATCAACCTCTTCCAGCCTGTCAACCGACTGGCGCAGCGGGCCAGCGGGCAGCAGCCGGCCGTTGCCTACCCCCCGAAGGCCGTCAACCACGCAGATTTCGTAGCTGCGCGGCAGGCGCGCATGCTGCAGTCCGTCGTCGGCAATCACCACGTTTGCGCCGCCGCGACGGGCCGCGTTGAGCGCCGCCACCCTGTCCTTGCACACCCATACGGCGCAGCCGGCGCGGCGTGCCAGCATGACCGGCTCGTCACCGACGTCTGCAGGGCTGCTGGTGGCCGTAACCGCCCGGGGCTGTTTGTGTACACGCCCACCATAGCCGCGACTGATGACAGCCGGCGCATGGCCTGATTTGAGCAGAGCGCGCGCCACGGCTGCCACCACCGGCGTCTTGCCGCTGCCGCCGGCAGTGATATTGCCAACGACAATCACCGGACAGGGCGGCCTTTGGGCTGCAGGTCGCCGGCGCGAAGCCGTCAGTCCATACACGGGCTCCAGGACACGCAGCCACAGAGGTGCTGCCTCGCGCTCGTACCACACGCTGTTCAGATAACGTTCGATGCGCGCTTTCACCGCCGCGAATCAGGCGCTGGCCAGCTGCAGCCGGTGCAGATAGCGGTACAGTCCTTTGTCGCGCTCGAGAAGCTCGGCATGGGTGCCCGCTTCCTTGACCTGGCCGCGATCGAGCACAACCACCTGGTCGGCCATCTTGACGGTGGCCAGGCGGTGGGCAATCACCAGCGTAGTGCGATCTTCCATCAGTCTTTCCAGCGCTTTTTGCACGGCCTGCTCCGACTCGGCATCCAGCGCCGAGGTGGCCTCATCAAGAATCAGCAGCGGCGCATCCTTGAGCACCGCTCTGGCAATGGCGATGCGCTGGCGCTGGCCGCCCGACAGCAGCGAGCCGTCTTCACCAATGGGGGTGTCAAGGCCCAGGGGAAGCCGCTCGATAAACTCCATGGCATGAGCATCACGGGCCGCCTGCTCGATCTGCTCGCGGCTGGCGTTGCCCAGGGCGCCGTAGGCAATGTTGCGCGCGATGGTGTCGTTGAACAGCATCACATCCTGACTGACCAGCGCAATGTCGCTGCGCAGCGCAGCCAGCCGGTAGTCAAGAATATCGACGCCGTCGATCAGTATTCTGCCGCTGCACGGCTGATAAAAGCGCGACAGCAGCTTGACCACCGTGCTTTTTCCCGACCCTGAGCGGCCCACCAGGGCCGTGACCTTGCCGGCCGGAATATGCAGATCCGCATTCAACAGGGCCGAATCGGCGGCTTCCGGATAGGAGAAGGACACGTTTTCAAAGCGGATGTCGGCCTGCATGTGTTCAGGCTCCCAGGTGCCCGTATCGGTGTCATTTTCGCCGGGTGCGTCAATCAGCTGGAAAATGCTTTCGGCCGCCGCCACGCCGCGCTCTATGGTGACGTGCATCCTGGTCAGGCGCTTGAGCGGCGGAATGGTGGCCGTCAGGGCGGCCAGAATGGACATGAAAATGCCTGCCGTGACCGTGTCACCCATGAAACTGCTGGCGGCAACCACCAGCAAAACCACCAGCGCAATACCCGCAGCCAGCTGCACCAGCGAGGATGACACCAGCTGGGCGCCGACCAGCTTCATGTGCAGACTGCGGTTGTCTTCGTTGATGCGATTGAATTTTTTCCGCTCGCGGCTCTGGCCGCCAAAAATCTTGATGACCTGATGGCCGTTGACGGCTTCTTCAGTCACATGGGTGACATCGCCCATGGAATCCTGAATATGCGTTGAAATGCGCCGAAAGTGACGGCTGATGACCCAGGCGATCAGGCCCACAATTGGAAGAAGGACAAGCAGCGACAGCGTCAGCCGCCACGACTGGATAAGCATTACGCCGAACAGGGCCACCACCGTCAAAAGGTCGCGCACAATGCCGATCAGCGCCTTGGTTGCCGCTTCGGCCACCTGTTCGGTGTTGTAGGTCAGGCGCGAAATCATCTGGCCGGAGGACTCCCGGTCAAAATGGCTGGCCGGCAGCACCAGGTAGCGGTTGAACAGGGCGCTGCGCAGCTCTGCAATCAGCTTGCGACCAACCCACTCCATGCCGTATTCGCCGCCAAAGTTTCCGATGACGCGAAAGATCAGCGCCAAAAAGACCAGCGCCGGCAGGACATAGTTGAAGTCCGGATTGGGGGCGGCAATGGTGTCGTCGATAAGAGGCCTGAGCAGGTAGAAAAACAGGCCCTGTCCGGCGGCGTCGAAAGCCACGGCCAGCAGCGCCAGGGCAAACACAATGCGGTGTTTGCCAACCATGCCCAGCAGCCGGCGGTAAACGCCGACGCTGCTGTTGAAGGCAGGCAAACTCATTCGTCCCTTTCCTCGGTGGCCACAATGCCCACCCGATGAATATTTTCGGCCGCGGCCGAGTCCAGCACCCGCACCACCAGCCCGTGGGGCGCATTGCTGTCAGCACGCACCACCAGGGCGGCATCCGGTGTCTGCCTGAACTGCTGGGCGAGCGCGGCGCGTACCGTGGCGGCACGGGTATCTGTCAGCTCTTCATCATCAATAAAGAGCCGTGCGTCTTCAGTCACTATAAATTCTACCGTTTCGGGTGTTTGATCTGCCCTGGCCGTAGTGGCCGACGGCAGATCCACATGCAAAAGAGCCTGCTGTTCAAAAGTGGTCGAAACCATAAAAAAGATCAGCAGCAAAAACACCACGTCGATCAGTGATGTCAGGTTGATCTCCGGCGCCTCGTGCCTGTCCTGCTGAAGGTTCATTGCAGAATGCGATCAGCGTCGCTGGCGGTCCATGACATACAGCAGCTCCAGGGCCTGTCTTTCCATTTCGACCACGTAGGCGCGCACCAAGCCCTGAAAATAGCGATAGAAAAAATAGCTGGGAATGGCCACGGTCAGTCCGGCAGCGGTGGTGATCAATGCCTCCGAAATGCCGCCGGCCAGCTGGTTGGGGTCGCCCACGCCCTGAATCATGATGGCCGAGAACACCTTGATCATGCCGATGACCGTGCCCAGCAGCCCAAGCAGAGGAGTGATTCCGGCAATGGTGCCCAGCGTGTTCAAAAAGCGCTCCAGCTCATGGACAACATGGCGGCCGGTGTCCTCGATGGCCTCCTTGATGATTTCGCGCTCGCGGTGGCGGGTGGCCAGCGCGGCAGCAAGAACCCGGCCCAGCGCCGAACTGTGCTGCAGCTGCTGAATATGCCTGCGGTCCAGGTCGCTGCGAGACGCCCACTGACCCACGCGGCCCAGCACGCCGGGCGGCAGCACCTTGCTGCGGCGCAGGCTTGCAAATCTCTCAATAATGATGGCGGCCGCAATGACCGAGCAGGCCAGAATGGGCACCATCAGCCAGCCACCGGCAAGAACAATTTCCAGCATTTTGGCAGTCGGCTCCACGCGATGGTTTATTCAGCGCGCATGATAACGGTTTTACCGCTTGCGCGTCTTGCCGCCCGCCCGATTTTTATCCGCGCTCAGCGGCAGCTGTCCGAAAATTGCCACAGGCGCTGGTGCAGCGCCGCCATGGAATCGGTCCGTACAGCCCGGGCCGGCCTGAAGCGCACGCGGACTGCTCCGCAGCGGCCTGTTTCAAGCAGCGCGCTGCCGGCGGCGTCCAGGCGCTGCCGCACTTCGTCATGAACCCGGCCATAGCGGTCAAACCGGGCCACCGAGGCCACAGCCGCAGATGGACCGACGGCGGCCAGAAACTCCGCGCTGCTGCCCCTGCGGTGCCCGGCGGACGGCAGCTGCAGAATATCGGCCGGCGGCCCGCCGTGTTCAATCAGCAGCCTGGCTTCAACCGCGCTGTCGATACCGCCGGTCAGCAGCAGGCTGCCGCCCGGGCCGGCCACGTGCAGCACGCAGGATGAATTCCTGCCCAGGTCGGGCAGAAACGGCGATGGATGAAGAAAGCGAAAATCATAACCACCCGACTGCCAGCCTGAACCGGCCGCGCACCGCTGCCCGCCGTCCACGCCCTGGCCGTAAATCCAATCACCCAGCGCGCGCACGGACGCCAGGCCGCCGGCGTGATCGCGGTGCCCGTGAGACACCACAATCCGCTCAAGGCGCGCAATCCCCAGTCGTCGCATGACATCGGGCAACACCCGCGATATGGAATCGTTGCCCTGCCCGTCCCCCGCCCCGGTGTCGTAGAGGAAAGCGCCCTGCGCCGTTTGCATGACGACCGCCTGGCCATTGCCGAGATCCAGAAACCAGACATCAAGCCCTTCAGGCCCGGGACCGGACTTGAGCGGCACCAGCAGCGGCAGCAGCAGGACGGCGCCCAGCCAGCGCGCCGGCCAGCCGGCCGGTGCAATCAGCCAGGCGGCGCCCGCTGCGGCCGGCAAAAAAGCCCACGCCGGGCCGCCCGGCGCCGCCAGGAAACTCCACGGTGCGGCCCGGACGGTTTCAAGCACTGCAATCAGCGCCCCGACGCCGGCATCGGCCAGCGCCGACAGCGGCGTTGCCGGCAGGCCCAGCATCATCGTGGCCAGATCGAGAAGCAGCGTCGGCAAAACCCACAGCCCGACCAGGGGAATGGCCACCAGATTGGCGACCAGCGCACCCGGCACAATCTGTCCGAACACGCCCGCGTTGAACGGCAGCAGACCCACCATCAGGATCAGCTGCGCGCGCAGCAGGTCAAGCCACCAGCGCCGCCTTTCGCTCGTCCGCCAGGAAAAGGCCCAGACCAGAATCGCCACCGCCGCGAACGACAGCCAGAAGCCAATATCGAGCGGCGCCAGCGGATCAAGCGCGAGCACGGCCGCCAGGGCCAGCAGCAGCGCATGGGCCGGCGCCAGGGCGCGCCGCCCGATCAGCGCAAAGGCGGCCACTGCGAGCATGATCAGGGCGCGCTGGGTGGGCAGGGTAAAGCCGGCCAGCGCCGCATAGGCCGAAGCCGCCGCCAGGCCGGCAATGACACCGGCGCGCCGGCGGCTGAATCCGGGCCACGTCAGGGCCAGCGGAGCGCACAGCCAGGAAGCCAGCAGCCCGGCGGCGCCGGCAACCATGCCCACGTGCAGCCCCGATATGGCCAGCAGATGGGCCGTGCCCGTTTCGCGCAGCAGCCGGGTCAGTTCAGGCCGCAGGCCCGAGCGGTCGGCCACCGCCAGGGCGCGCTTGAGCCCGGCAATGTCCAGGTCGGCGGTTTCGGTTTGCAGAATGTCCGACAGACGCTGGCGATCGAGACAGCGCGGCCCGGCCGGTGCCTGCAGCAGCTGCGGCTGCCCCTGAACATGCCCGATCGCACCAATGCGGCGCGCTACAAGATAGCGCTTGTGGTCGAATCCGCCCGGATTGATGCGGCCGGACGGCGGCTCCAGGCGCAGCTTCAGCCGCCAGCGGCTGCCGGGCGCCGGGCGCGCCGACGGACGGTGCCAGCTGACCTGTATTTTTCCGGGCAGTTTTTCGTCTGTCTCGCCGCCATCAACCGCCAGCACAAAACGCAGGCTCTGCTCACCCTGCTGCGGCAAATCGACCACCCGGCCTTCAACAACAGCCACTTCGCCGGCGCGTTCTTCCGGCCACTGCTGTGAAAAATGCCAGGAGGCCGACGCCAGAAACCACAGCGCGCCCAGCAAAAAAAGCGCCGGCAGTCTGGTCGGCCTGAAAAAAAGCG
>DATGTG010000243.1:0-2730 GCA_035301965.1 Wenzhouxiangella sp.
GCTCAGATTGACCACTGCGGCCCGGCCGCGAAACAAGCCGCTGTCGGGCACCAGCGCCGCCGTGGTAAAGCCGCCCTGCCTCAAGTCGGCCACCTTGGAGGCCGGCCAGTGGCTGGAATTCAGCGTGCGCCCCGGTGTCACCAGCGGATGGGGGTACTGCCCCGGCCGCAGGTCAGGCCCCTTGTCGTCATCGTCCGCTTTTTTGTCCTCGTCGCCAAACGACACCGGCACCCAGGCATCAATCAGGCCGGGATACACGCGCAAATCGGCGTCATTGTCGCCAAAATCATGCACCCTGGCGCCGGCGGGGATTTCCACGCCGCTGCCGGCGTCTACAATCACGCCGTCACGCACTACCAGCGTGGCATCGGCAATTTCAGTGCCCGGCGCGGCCACCAGCGTGATGCCCGTCAGCGCGTGCGTGCCAACCACCGGCTGGCGCAGCGGTGAATCATCGGCTGCCAGCGGCCCGGACATCAGCCCCAGGCCCAGCAGCACAAACAGCAGTTTTCTGTACAAGACGGTGTCTCCCGTTGTGCAAAAGTGTTTCAGACTAACGCAGCAACCCGCCGCTCACAAGGCGGGCGCGCCAATTACAGCGCCACGCGGTCGCGGGTCAGCGGCATGGTCATGCAGCGACAGCCACCGCCGCCGCGCGACAGCTCGGCGCCGCCCACCGTCACCACCACGCGCTCTTCAGGGCCAATATCGCGCCTGCCGGCAATCAGATCCGGCGCGTCAATCACGCCAAAGCCGGCCCGGTCCAGGGCATCCACCGTGTGGCGGTTGTGGCGAAAGCCGAGAATCTGCCCGGGCCCGAACGCAAAGAAATTGGCGCCGCTGGCCCACTGCTCGCGCTCCTGCATATAAGGCTCGCTGCCGCCGCAGCTGACAGGAGCAAGATCAATGCCCACCGACGCCAGCGCGCCCAGCACGTCGCGGTGTTCAACAATTTTGGCCTGTGGCCCGCCGGCAAACGAACAGTGAAAGGCCCTGCAACGGTTGAGCCCGGTAATCAGCGGCGGATACACCACGCATTTGTCGTGGTCGATCATGGTAAAGATCATGTCCAGATGAATGGTGGCCCGGGTTTTTGGAATCTCAACCACGATGAAATTGTTGATGGGCCCGCGCGCGGCGATGGCACGCATCAGCTTGTCGATGCCGGCCGCCGAAGTACGCTCGCTGTAGCCGATCAGGGCCAGATCTTCGCGCACCACCAGAAAGTCGCCGCCCTCGATGCTGACCTCATCGCTGTCGGTGTCGGTGCCGTCAAAATAAAAACCCTGGTGGCTGATCCCGGGGTGGTACTTGAACACCGCCTTGAGCAGCAGGGCCTCGGCCGTGCGCGCGCGGTAGGCCATCGAGCCGATAATCATGCGGTTGTTGACCGCCATGGCGGCATCGCGGGTAAAAAAGGCGTTGGACAGCGGAGGAATGGCGTAGCGCGATGGATCGAGGTATTTTTCCAGGCTGATGGGCTTCTTGGCCGTGCCCTCGATCAGCTGACGCCCCAGATCGGCCGCCGGCAGCGCCAGCAGCTCGTCGCGCACCTCGGGCACGTCAAACAGCCAGCACAGCTCGTCCACCAGCGCCTCGGCCACTCTCCTGTTGTCCTCAAGCACTTCCACCAGCAGTTCGCGCAGCTCGATGGTGCGACACACCCTGTCCAGTACCTGCTTGAATTCGCGGTGTTCCCCGGCGGCCAGCTCGTAATTGAGAATGTCGTCGTACAACAGCTCGGCCGCGGTGTGCGGTGTCATGTTTTCTATTTCCAGCCCCGGCGTGTGCACCACCACGCTTTTGAGCGGCCCGATTTCGGAAGTCACATTGATGTCTATCGTCATGACGGGGAATCATCCTTGAAAGTGTTGGTTTGCGGCCCGGCTGTGCACGGCAGCAGTCATTTTCGCGGCGCACCGGCGGCCGGCAATCGCCCGCGAGTTTGGCCTGCGGCCTGAATTATAACCAGCCCCATAATCACTGTTTGCCGGACAGGCCCATCGTTGCACTTGCAACCCCATGAACAGCCTGCCAATATTGCCGCCTGTCTCACTACATTGCCCAAAGCATGAACCAGCCCCAGCACGCTCCCTTCCCCGAACTCAGCCGGTCACAAGTCGCCTGGATCATCTTCAGCCTGCTGGTGGCCGGCTGGTTTCTGTGGCGGCTGGGCCCGGTGCTCACCCCGTTTTTCATCAGCGTGCTCATTGCCTATATCGTCAACCCGCTGGTCGGGCAGCTCGAACGGCTAAAAATACAGCGCAGCCTGGCGGTGGCCATCGTTTTTGCCCTGGCCTTCGGGCTGATTGCCGTGGCGCTGCTCATCATCATTCCTGTGCTGGTGCGCGAAATCGCCGATTTCATGGGCCGCCTGCCCGGCTACATCGAAAGCCTGCGCCAGACTGTCCTGCCGTGGCTCGAGGCACGGCTGGACATCGAGCTCAACCTGCAGGCCATCGACGTCGCAAAGGTGCGCGAGCTCATCCAGGGCTATTTTTCCAACATCGCCGGCGTGGCCGGCAACGTGCTCGGCTTCATGACCGAATCCGGCGGCCGCTTCATCATCTGGATCAGCTCGGTGGTGCTCATCCCGCTGGTCACCTTCTACCTGCTGCGCGACTGGCAGGCGCTCATGAAAACCCTGCGCGACATCGTGCCGCGCAACATCGAGCCCACCGTGGTGGCGCTGGCGCGCGACTGCGATGAAGCCCTGAGCGGTTTTTTGCG
>DATGTG010000244.1:0-3943 GCA_035301965.1 Wenzhouxiangella sp.
TTGAATAGATGCATCAACAGTGCATTATATCCGGACAAACGAACTGTTGTGAACTTTCCTTGACGTGCATCAAGATCGACACGCGCCACGGCCCGTTGCAAAGCCCGCTTTCACCTGTACAGTTATACTTTGGCGCATGCAAAACACCAACTCCCTGCGTTTCCGACTGCCCTTTGCGGCGCTGATTGACACTTTCCGGGCCGGGTACAGCCTGACCGACCTCAGGCGCGACATTCTGGCCGGCATAACGGTGGGCATTGTGG
Organism: Wenzhouxiangella sp.; assembly: GCA_035301965.1. Classification (GTDB taxonomy): domain Bacteria; phylum Pseudomonadota; class Gammaproteobacteria; order Xanthomonadales; family Wenzhouxiangellaceae; genus Wenzhouxiangella. The sequence continues at coordinate 264 of DATGTG010000244.1, forward strand.
CCATCCCGCTGGCCATGGCGCTGTCCATTGCCATTGGCGTGCCGCCGCAGCACGGCCTGTATACGTCCATCATTGCCGGCTTTCTGATCTCACTGACCGGCGGCTCGCGCTTCAACGTATCCGGCCCCACAGCCGCCTTTGTCGTGGTGCTTATGCCGGTGGTGGCCAAATATGGCCTGGGCGGGCTGCTGCTGGCCAGCATCATGGCCGGCGTTATTCTGCTCGCCATGGGCCTGACCGGGCTTGGCCGCATGGTGCGTTTCATTCCCTATCCGGTGGTGGTCGGGTTTACGGCCGGCATCGGCGTGGTCATTGCCGGTCTGCAAATACGCGATCTTCTGGGGCTGGCCCAGGTGGAAGGCAGCGGGCACTTTTTGACCCAGCTGTACGAGATTGCGCAAAACCTGCCGGCCGCCAGCATGACCGACCTTTCAGTCGGGCTGATCACGCTGGCCATACTCATTGGCTGGCCGCGCCTGAAAACAGCCATCCCCGCCCCGCTGGTGGCGCTGCTGGCCACGGGCATCGGCGCATGGCTGCTGACCGGCTGGTGGGCCGATTTTGAGGTAGCCACCGTGGCCAGCCGCTTTTCCTGGGAAGCAAACGGGGTGACGGGGCACGGCATTCCGGCAGCCCTGCCCGACTTTGCCTGGCCGTGGCAGCTGGCCGGCGCCGACGGCCAACCGCTGGGGCTGAGCATCGGGCTTTTGCGCGATCTGCTCGGCCCGTCAATTGCCATTGCCATGCTGGGCGCCATTGAATCACTTTTGTGCGGGGTCATTGCCGACGGCCTGACCGGCACCCGCCACCACCCCAACGCCGAGCTGGTTGGCCAGGGACTGGGCAATATCGTGGCGCCGCTGTTTGGCGGCATCACCGCCACCGCCGCCATTGCACGCACGGCCACCAGCGTCCGTTTTGGCGCGGTTTCGCCCATTGCGGGCATGGTGCACGCCCTGGTTGTTCTGGTGGCCATGGTGTTTCTGGCCGGCGCGCTGTCCCTGCTGCCCATGGCGGCTCTGGCCGCCCTGCTTTTAATGGTGGCCTGGAACATGAGCGAGGCCGGACACTTCATCCGCATTGCCAGAACCGCACCGCGCGCCGATATTCTGGTGCTTTTGACCTGTTTCGGTCTGACCGTTGTTTTTGACATGGTCATTGCCGTGGCTGTGGGGGTTGGCCTGGCGGCCATGCTGTTCATCCAACGCATGGCCGATGTCACCGACAGCCAGCGCGTGAGCCATGCCGACGCCGGCCTGCCGACGGATCTGCCGGGCGACATCGCGTTCTTCAGGCTGCGCGGCCCCATGTTTTTCGGCGCGGCCGAGCGCGCCCTGGCCACCTTGCACAAGCTGGAGCCCGAGGTGCGCTACGTCATTCTGGACATGAGCCTGGTGCCCAGCATCGACATGTCGGCCATTGTGGTTTTCCAGTCCATGCTGGACCAGCTGGCCAAAGGCGGGGTCGGCCTGATCGTGGCCAACGCGGATCCGCAAATCATTGTCAAGATGATGCGCAGCGGCGTGCAGCGCAAACAGGGCCAGTTTACCTTTGCCAGAAGCACCACCCGCGCCATAGACAGGGCCCGGCAGTGGCGAGAGTACAGCAGCAATAGCGTCAGCGAGGATCGCGCTGGCAGCGCGGACACCAGTAAAGACGCCGGCCGCTGACCGCAACCCGTTCAATTGGCGTGTCGCAGCGCAGACAGACCTGCCCGTCGCGGCCGAAGACATAGTGACGATAGTCGCGCCATGCCCAGCCGGCCTGTTTCAGGCGTTTGGCCACCTCGGGGGCATTGGTCATGCCGCCGGTTTCAACCGAACGCCACATCAGAACATGCGCGCTGTGCGCCAGGCGATCAAGCGCCCGGGGCCCAAGGTCGGCGGGTCGGCGCGTCCAGTGCAGACCCGCCCTGAACAGAATCTCGGAACGCAGATAGTTGCCCACGCCCGCCAGAAAGGCCTGGTCGAGCAGCAAATGCCCGAGCTGGCGGCGGGCAAAGCGCTTTTGGCCTGTCCAGGCCGCTGTTTGTTCAACAGAGGCGCCGGAAGACAGAATATCCAGCCCGGCGCGGGCCACAAACGGATGTTCATTCAGCTGACCGGCCGCAATGACTTCAATGTCGGACGCGCTATAGAGCAGCGCAGAGCGGGTCGGGCTGCTCAGGGCCAATCGCAGCTGGCGGTTGGTGTCCGGGCGCCTGCCGGCATCCGCAAACATCCAGCGGCCATAAAGCTGGTTGTGGGTGTAAATCACCGTGTCGTCGGCAAAACGCAGCAACAGCGCCTTGCCCAGGGTTTCAGCATTGGCCAGCGGCTGGCCGATCAGCCGTTCCGACCAGCCCTGCAGGCGCTCGAAAGCAAACCAGACTTCGGTCAGCGCATCGTCGCCCAGCGTGTCCGAAATCTTGCGGGCAATGCGATACATTTCCGGACCTTCGGGCATGGCGGTCAGCCCATTAGGCCGGGCAGAAACAGCGCAATTTGCGGAAACACGATCAGCAAAACCGTGGCCAGCAGCAAAATGAGAATGAACGGCGGCGTGCCAGCGATCACCTCAAAATAGGGGCGCCTGAAAATGGCCACGGCCGTAAAGATGTCGCAGCCAAACGGCGGCGTGGCCGAGCCTATGGCGGCCTGCAAGACCACGATGGTGCCGACATGGAGCGGATCCAGTCCCGTGGCCGCAATGGCCGGCGCAAAAATGGGCGTCAGGACAAGAATGACAACAATCGGGTCGACAAACATGCAGCCGATGAAATAGGCCACAGCCACCAGCGCCAGCACCAGCAGGGGGCTGTCCGAAACGCCGCTGATCAAATCGCCCAGCAGCAGGTCGGGCAGCTGGGCAAATGAAACAATCCAGGAAAAGCCCATGCCCGCAGCCACCAGGATGAACACCACCGTGGTGATCATGGCCGTGGACATGGCCACCGCCGGCAGGTCGGCCAGGCTGACCTCGCGGTGGACAAACACTTCGAGCACCAGCGCGTAGGCCACCGACATGGAAGCCGCCTCGGTGGGGCTGAAATAGCCGGTGTAGATGCCGCCCACGATGATGACCGGAAACCCGAACGCCAGCGTGGCCCGGCGCAGGGCGCGCAGCCGGTCACCCCAGCGGGCGCGCGGAGCGGGCGAAAACCCCTTCACGACCGCATAGATGTAGCAATAAACCGAAAACAGCACCAGAACCATCAGCCCCGGCCCGATGCCGGCAATAAACAAATCGCCCACCGACGTGCCCGAAGCCACCCCGTAGATGATCATGCCTATGGACGGCGGAATCAAAAGGGCAATATCGCTGGCGTTGATGATCAGCGCCATGGAAAAGCGGTCGCTGTAGCCGGCCTGAATCAGCCGGGGGCGCAGCGGCCCGCCAATGGCCACCACGGTGGCCTGGGTAGAGCCCGAAACGGCCCCGAACAGCGTGCAGGCCACGGCGGTGGTAATGGGCAGCCCGCCGCGAACATGGCCAACAAAACTGCCCACCAGGTCAAGCAGGCGATCGGCGGTGCGGCCCTTGATGATGATGTCGGCAGCCAGGATGAACATGGGCACCGCCACCAGCACGCTTTGCTCCACGCCGCCAATCATCTGCTGCACCAAAAGCCCCGGCGGCAGCATGCTGTATTTGGAAAACATCAGGATGATGGCGCCCGCCATCAGCGGCACCATCATGGG
>DATGTG010000245.1:0-8810 GCA_035301965.1 Wenzhouxiangella sp.
CCGAGGTGACAGGAAAGCGCCTGTCACTGCCGAAGGAGCGCCGGCTGATGGCCGGACCCGGCGCGCCCTGGCGGCGCTTGAACTCGGCACCGCGAACCATGCGGGCCACGCGTCGCACCAGCGCGGGCTCGAACCCGGCGGCTGAAATCTCATCCACGGATTCTTCTCTTTCAACGTAGCGCGCCAGAATATCATCGAGTATTTCATAGGGCGGCAGCCGGTCCTGGTCAAGCTGCCCGTCGGCCAGCTCGGCCGATGGCGGCCGGTCGATGACGCCCTGGGGAACGGCCGGCGACAGGCTGTTGCGCCAGTTCGCCAGCTCATACACCCGGGTTTTGAACACATCCTTGAGCGGGCTGTAGCCGCCGCACATGTCACCGTAGATGGTGGTGTAGCCCACCGCCAGCTCGCTCTTGTTGCCGGGCGCCAGGGCCAGATGCCCGAACTTGTTGGACAGGGCCATGATCATGCTGCCGCGAATGCGCGCCTGCAGATTTTCCTCGGCGTGGTTTTTGTGCCGGCCGGCAAACGGCTCCTCCAGCTGACGAAGCTGGGCGCTGTAAACCGGTTCAATGGAAATGCTGTCGTGATGCGTCCCCAGCATGACAGACTGCTCGCTGGCCAGAATCAGCGACAGCTCCGAGGTGTGGCGCGAGGGCATCATGATGCCGTGCACGTTTTCCGGCCCCAGCGCGTCGGCTGCCAGAGCCAGCGTCAGTGCCGAGTCCATGCCGCCCGACAGCCCCAGCACCGCCGATGAAAACCCGTTTTTGTGCACATAGTCGCGCAGGCCGCGCTTGAGCACGGCCCAGATGGTCGCCGGGCCATCGCCATTTTTTTCATGATCCCCATCAGCCGGCCAGCGGGTCGTTTTGATGCGTCCGTCTGCGGCACTGAACGTCAGCTGCAGAAGCGCTTCGCTGCAGACCGGTGCCGGACCGGAAAGCCGGCCCGAGCCGTCAATGATCATCGAGCGGCCGTCAAACACCACTTCATCATGGCCGCCAACGGCATTGAGAAAGACCAGCGGCAGGCCGGTTTCGCGGTGGCGCACGCTCAGCATGTCGCGGCGCTGATCAAGCGTGCCGTCATAAAACGGCTCGGTGGCGGCAACCACAATCAGGCTGGCGCCGGCCCGACGCGCCGCTGCGGCAGGGCCTGGCACAGACAGATCTGCACCCGCAAGCACGGCAATGCTTGCGCCATTGATGCTGATGACCAGCGGTTTGCTGCCGGCGGAAAAATAGCGATGGTCGGTGGCAAAGCCATCATCGGACAAAGCCTGCTGAAAACCCCGCTCTGCCACCTGCCCGTCGCGCAGCCAGCTCAGTGCATTGAATACCTTTCCGTCCCGATCGGTGTGGGGATGGCCGACAACGACATGGATGCCGATGGCAGCGGCAGCAATGCGGCTGACGGCCTGCGCAACCGCCTGACTGAAATCACGGCGCAGCAGAAGATCGCCGGGCAGCGGGCCGCCAAGGGCCAGCTCGGGAAAAACGATCAGATCGGCGCCCAGCTCGTCGCGCGCGCGAACGGCGAGCGCTGCAATGCGTTCGGCATTGCCGGCAACATCGCCGGTGTGGAAATCATCCTGGGCCAGCGCTATGGAAAGCATGGAAAACTCCCGGGATTGATGACTGGCCGCAACCCCGGCCGCGGGCAGCGCCCGCAGCCGGAATTGTCAAACAGCCGTTATTGCTTGAGCAGTCCGGCAATGGCTCCGCCAAGTTCAACCGGCGAGCGCACGGTGGTGACACCGGCCTCTTCCAGCGCTGCGTACTTGGCGTCGGCCGTGCCCTGGCCACCGGCAATAATGGCGCCGGCATGGCCCATGCGCTTGCCTGGAGGCGCAGTCACGCCGGCGATATAGGCCACCACCGGCTTTTTGACGCGATCAGCAATGTATTCGGCCGCTTCTTCCTCGGCCGAGCCGCCAATTTCTCCCACCATGATGATGCCTTCGGTGTCCGGATCGTCCTCAAACAGCTCAAGGCAGTCGATAAAGCTCATGCCGTGTATGGGGTCACCACCAATGCCTATGCAGGTTGACTGGCCCAGACCGGCTTTGGTGGTCTGGTAAACCGCTTCATAGGTCAGGGTTCCCGAGCGCGAGACAATGCCCACGCTGCCCTTTTTGTGAATGGGGCCGGGCATGATGCCAATCTTGCACTCTTCGGGCGTGATGATGCCCGGGCAGTTGGGCCCGATCAGTCGAACATCGTCGTAGTCTTCAAGCGCTGCGCGCACGCGCAGCATGTCGAGCACCGGAATGCCTTCGGTAATACAGGCGATTACCCGAATGCCGGCATCAGCCGCCTCCAAAATGGCATCGGCCGCAAACGGCGGCGGCACAAAAATCATGGAGGCATCGGCACCGGTCTGCTCAACCGCTTCATCCACGGTGTTGAAGACCGGCAGGCCCAGGTGATCCTGACCGCCCTTGCCGGGCGTGACGCCACCAACCATCTTCGTGCCGTACTCGATGGCCTGCTCGGTGTGAAAGCTGCCCTGGCTGCCGGTAATGCCCTGACAGATGACTTTGGTGTTTTTGTCAATCAATACGCTCATTGCAAATTCCTTCAGGCGCGGGCCGCTTCAACGGCCTTGCGGGCGCCATCATTGAGATCGTCGGCCGGGATGATGTCGAAGCTGCTGTTGGCCAAAAGCGCCTTGCCCTTGTCCACATTGGTGCCTTCCAGGCGCACCACCAGCGGCACATCCATTTCCATGTCCTTGACAGCGTTGATGATGCCCTCGGCAATCAGGTCGCAGCGGACAATGCCGCCGAAGATGTTGACCAGAATGGCCTTGACGTTGTCGCCGGAAAGAATCAGCTTGAAGGCTTCCTTGACCCGCTCGGCATCGGTGCCGCCGCCCACGTCGAGGAAGTTGGCCGGCTCGCCGCCCGCCAGCTTGATGACATCCATGGTGGCCATGGCCAGGCCCGCACCGTTGACCATGCAGGCAATGTCGCCATCAAGAGTCACATAGTTCAAATCGTGCTTGCTGGCGGCCAGCTCGGTCGGGTCTTCCTGCGACTCGTCGCGCATGGCGGCCAGATCCGTGTGGCGGTACAGGGCGTTTTCGTCGGCGTTGAGCTTGGCGTCCAGGGCCACCAGATCATCATTGCCGTCAATGATCAGCGGGTTGACTTCAATCAGCCCGATGTCCTTTTCCAGAAACAGGCGGTAAAGACTGCCCATGATCTTGACCAGCTGCCCCACCTGCTTGTGGTTGAGTCCCATGCGGTAGCCGATCTGGCGCGCCTGGTACGGCATGAAGCCGGCGCCAAGGTTAATGGGCATGGTAATGATTTTTTCCGGGGTTTCCGCGGCCACCTGCTCGATGTCCACACCGCCGGCGGCCGATCCCATGAAGACCACCGAGCGGTGGGCCCTGTCCACCAGGGCGCCCAGGTACAGCTCCTGCTTGATGTCGGTCGCCTCGGCAATCAGCACCGAGTTGACGGGCAGCGCCTGCCCCCCGGTCTGATAGGTTTCAATCTTCATGCCGATCATGCGCTCGGCTTCCTGGCGAACCTCGTCCAGGCTTGAAACCAGCTTGACGCCGCCGGCCTTGCCGCGACCGCCGGCGTGAACCTGGGCCTTGACCACCCACTCGCTGCCGCCAATTTGCCGGGCTGCGTCCACCGCCTCTTCGGCGGTTGTGGCCAGCTGTCCGCGCGGCACGGGAATGCCGAACTGCTCAAACAGTTCCTTGGCCTGATACTCGTGAAAATTCATGCTTGGAAAACCTGTTGATGTTGTTGTTGAAAATGGCGAAATAATGTTTTGCCGGGGCGACCGGGCACGCTTTTTCGGCACCATAAAACGATGCTTTTGGAAGCGGGCGTTGTTGTTTGGCAAACCACGACAGGCCGACCTGCGACCAACGCGGCCTACGGGCGGCCGACTTTCGCGCTAGTATATCCCCACGGCAACCGGCGTGGGCGACCTCTTGCAGCAGAAATTGCCGGACCCCTCGCCGTCTTCCGCAGGCCGGTTTCCGTTAATTCGCTGACAACACAAAGGGATACAGCGTGGAAAAGGGCCACACCGTCAAGACATTCGGCACCCTGGTTGCCGACAGGCACACCGTACGCCGCGCGCTGCACTACCTGAATGCCTTCCGGCTCCTGGTTGCGGTTGCCGCAGTTTTTGTCGCTTTCAGCTCGCTGTTTGAAAACATCGAGGGCTATCGCGTCTTCCTGGCCCAGTCGGCGGCCCTGACCTACGCCGGCGGCGCCATCATATTTCTGGTTCAACACCTGCGCGGCCGCATTCGCGTGTCGGAGCTGGCGTCATTTTCGCTGGTCAGCGATCTGATTCTGGTCGGCCTCATTCTGCATGGCTTTGGCGGATTTGAAACCGCGCTGACCATCCTGCTGCTTTTCACGGTGGGCATCGCCGGCCTGATTCTTGACTGGCGAACCACCTACCTGTTTGCCGCCATTGTGACAGTCGGCCTGATTGCCGATTATCTGATCAGCTTCAGCAGCGCTGCGGTCACAGGGTCGCTGCTGCAAACCTCGCTGTATGGAATCGCCGCTTTCGCCACCGCCACGGGCACCCTTCTGCTGGGCCGATGGGGGCGCGAATACCAGCGGCTGGCTGAGCGCCGGGGTGTTGATCTCGCCAGCCTTGGCCAGATCAACGAACTGATTCTGCACAAGCTGCGCTCCGGGGTTGTGGTCGTTGACTCCCGCAACCGCATCCGGCAGATCAACGAGGCGGCCTGGTATCTGCTCGGCAATCCGCCCGTGGGGCAGCGCAGCCTGTCAACCATTTCGCCCCCGCTGGCCGAGCGCCTGGAGCAGTGGCGCACAACCGGCAGGGACGAGGATGAGGGTCTGCTGCTGCAGGCCACTCATGCAGCCGTGGTGCCGCGCATGATGACCATGCCCGGCATCGATGACTCCCAGGCCACGCTGATTTTTCTTGAAGACACCTCGGTCGTCAGCCGCCGCGCCCGCGACCTGGCCCAGGCGTCGCTCGCCAGGCTGTCGGCCAGCATCGCCCACGAAATTCGCAACCCGCTGGGTGCGCTCAGCCATGCAGCCCAGCTTCTTGAAGAGTCCGAGGACATCAGCACCGCCGACCGCAAGCTGATTGGCATGATGCTCAACCACTCGACCCGCATGAACGACATTGTCGAGAACGTGCTGAAGCTGTCGCGCCGCGAACGCGCCGAAATCGAGCCCGTCAACCTGACCAGCTGGCTGCGCCGGCTGGCCGCCGATTTCCGCCTGCAGCACAACCTGAATGAAAAAAGAGTGCGGCTCGAACTCCCGTCTGCCTCCATCATGGTGCTTATCGATGCCAGCCAGCTTGGCCAGGCCATTACCAATCTCATGGAAAACGCGCTCAAGCACGCCGACGCCGGCAATGAAGAAGTCGTTATCACCCTGCGCGTCAGCCCGATTCGCGGACATCGCGAAATCGCCCTTGATATCATTGACAACGGCAGTGGAATACCGCCTGAAAAAAGAGCACAGATTTTTGAGCCGTTTTTCACCACCCACAGACGAGGTTCGGGCTTGGGTCTGTACCTGACCCGGCAGCTGTGCGACGCCAACCAGGCGTCGCTGGAATACGTGCAGGTTCCCAACAGCGGCGCCTGCTTTCGCATTCTGCTGAAGCGGCCCGAATCTCAACAGACAAAACCTTCGGAACGGCGCCGAGCCGCCGTCTGAGTCCGCTTGCAGGATACGAACATGGAAGAAATGCGCGCACTGGTTGTCGACGACGAACCCGACATCAGGGAACTGCTCGACATGACCCTGAGCCGAATGGGGCTGGAAGTCGATACGGCCGAAGACCTGGCCAGCGCAAGGCGTCTTCTGGCAGGCACCGACTACGCATTTTGCCTGACCGACATGCGCCTGCCGGACGGCAACGGTCTGAGCCTCATCAAGGAGGTTGCCCGCGATTATCCGCAAATGCCCATCGCCATGATTACCGCCTACGGCAAGGTCGACGACGCGGTCACCGCGCTTAAATACGGTGCTTTCGACTTTGTCAGCAAGCCGGTTGACCTGCAGGTGCTGCGCAACATGGTGCGCACCGCCATCAAGCTGCGCCAGGATGACTCTGAAAAAGCGAAGGAAGCAGTCGAGGACAGCGGCAAAAGCGACGCGGCGACAGCCCGGGACACCACCAGCAAGGCCAAGCGCCCGGGCAAGACGCTTTTGCGCCAGCGCCTTGTCGGGGTGTCGCCGGCCATGGAAAGCGTGCGCGACAGAATCGTGAAACTGGCGCGCAGCCAGGCGCCGGTATTCATCAGCGGTGAATCGGGCACCGGCAAGGAGCTGGCCGCCCAGCTGATCCACGACCTGAGCCCGAGGGCCGAAAACAGTTTTGTCGCCGTCAACTGCGGCGCCATTCCGTCCGAGCTTATGGAAAGCGAGTTTTTCGGCCATAAAAAGGGCAGCTTCACCGGCGCCGATTCCGACAAGGAAGGCCTTTTCCAGACCGCCAACGGCGGCACGCTTTTTCTCGATGAGGTGGCCGACCTGCCCCTGCACATGCAGGTCAAGCTGCTGCGTGTCATTCAGGAAAAGTCGGTCAGGCCCATAGGCGCACGCGAGGAAATAAAGCTTGACGTGCGCATTCTTTCGGCCACCCACAAGCCGCTGCTTGAACTGGTCAAGGCCGGAGATTTTCGCAACGACCTGTACTACCGCCTCAACGTCATCGACCTGCCCATGCCCGGCCTGCGCGAGCGCCCCGAAGATATTCCGCATCTGGCCAGGCACTATCTCGAAGTCATTGGCGAGCAGTGGGGCGAACCGGCCAGAAAACTTGATCCCGAAGCCATGAGTGCCCTGCAGGGCCATCGCCTGTCGGGCAATGTGCGCGAGCTTGTCAACATATTGCAGCGCGCTGTTACCCTGTGCGAAAGCGATATAATTGGCATAAAGGACCTGGGCATTGAAAGCAGCCCGCTGAATGAAAGCGAAATTGAGATCTCCCCGCCCGAGGACCAAAACCTGGACGATTACATGAGCGACATTGAAAAGGGCATTCTTGAAAAGGCGCTGCAGGCCGCCAACCACAACAAGACTGAAGCCGCGCGGCAGCTGGGAATTTCCTTTCGATCGCTAAGATACAAGCTGAAAAAATACGGAATAGACTGATGGCCACGGCAGCACCGCACAGGGCAGCGCCCGTCACGAACCGGTCGCAACTTGCGGCCATTGGCCCGGAGCAGCTGGCAGCCGATTTCAAGCAGGTGCGCACCGCTACGGAAGCGCTGGCACAGGGTCTGTCCGCCGAAGACCAGAACCTGCAGTCGGCCCCGTTCGCCAGCCCGGCCAAGTGGCACCGCGCACACACCACCTGGTTTTTTGAAACCTTTGTGCTCAAGCCCCACAGCCCGTCGTGGGAGCCGTGCAGCCCTGCGTGGAATTATCTGTTCAACTCGTACTACAACGGCGTTGGCCGTCAGTATCCGCGCCCGCAGCGCGGGCTGATATCGCGCCCCGACATTCATGAAGTGGCTGCCTGGCGCCGGCGCGTTGACCGCGCTGTTCTGGCGCTGATCGACAATCCGCCCGCAGGCGAATTCACCCGCCTGGCCGAGCTTGTCAGGCTGGGCCTGAATCATGAACAGCAGCACCAGGAGCTGCTGGTGACGGACATCAAGCACGGTTTTTCAAAAAACCCGCTGCACCCCGCATGGCATCAGCCGCGCCAGCCCGCCCGGCACGACGGTGCTCCCCTGCGCTGGATAAAATTTGATGGCCACACAGCCGGCATCGGCATGCCCGATGACGGCCGCTTTTGCTACGACAACGAGCAGCCCCGCCACCGCCAGATCATAGAACCCTTCGAGCTGGCCGCCCGACCCGTGACCTGCGGTGAATTTCTGGAATTCATGCGCGACGGCGGCTATGAAGATCCCAGTCTGTGGCTTTCGGACGGCTGGCGCTGGCTGAAGGAAAACGACATCCAGTCACCGCTGTACTGGCAGCACACCGACGAAGGCTGGAAGATCCACACCCCCGGCGGGCTGCAGGCACTTGATCCTGCCGAAGCGCTGGCCCACGTCAGCTTTTATGAAGCCGCCGCCTTTGCCCACTGGGCCGGCGCACGGCTGCCCACCGAGGCCGAATGGGAAATCGCAGCGACAAGCCGGGCCGGCTCACCCGGCCCAACCGCAGAAAGCGGCCGCCTGCACCCGGCCGCATCCCGACCCGACCAAAGCGGCAAAAACCTGCTCGCCGACATGCTGGGCAACGTCTGGGAATGGACGGCATCAAGCTACCTTCCCTACCCCGGCTACAAGGCACCGGCCGGTGCCATTGGCGAATACAACGGCAAATTCATGGCCAATCAAATGGTGCTGCGCGGCGGCAGCTGCGCAACGCCGCTGGGACATATCCGCCCCACCTACCGCAATTTCTTCTACCCGCCCGACCGCTGGCAGTTTACCGGTCTGCGACTGGCACGACACTGATGACTGAACAAGACAATTCTGTCCAGCTGCGTTCCGACGTGCTGGAAGGCCTGGGGCGTCAGCCGCGCTCCACGCCCAGCAAGTATCTGTACGATGCGCGCGGCTCCGAGCTTTTTGAGCAGATTACCCGGCTGAAGGAATACTACGTCACCCGCGCCGACCTGGCCCTGCACAGAAAGTGTCTGCCCGAAATATCCAGCCGGGTCGGCCCCCAGGCCCACATCATTGAGCTTGGCTCCGGCGCCGGCACCAAAACCCGCCTGCTGCTCCAAAGCCTGGACAAGCCGCGTGCCTATACGCCCATAGAAATTTCGGCGGCGGCGCTCGAACAGTCGGCAGAAGCGCTGGCA
>DATGTG010000246.1:0-5661 GCA_035301965.1 Wenzhouxiangella sp.
CATCAATTTCGGGCGAAACAAAAACACTGGTAAACGAGGTGTGGCGACGATTGCCGGAATCAAACGGCGACTTGCGGACCAGCCGGTGTACGCCGGTTTCGGTTTTGCACCAGCCGTAGGCGTAGTCACCTTCAACACGGATGGTGGCGCTCTTGATGCCGGCCACATCACCGCTGGACATCTCAATCAGCTCGGCTTTCCAGCCGCGATGCTCGGCCCAGTGCAGGTACATGCGCAGCAACATGCCGGCCCAATCCTGGGCTTCGGTGCCGCCCGACCCGGCCTGGATATCGATAAAGCAGGGGCGATTGTCCATCTCGCCGGAAAACATGCGCTGGAATTCCAGCTCGTCGACCAGCTTTTCCAGGCGCTGAAGATCATCGGCCACGCTGTCAAGCGTGTCATCGTCGTTTTCCTCTTCAGCCATTTCCAGCAGTTCGGCGGCATCGCGAACGCCTTCTATCAGCTGCCGCTGTGCGGTAACAGAGGATTCAAGAGCGGCGTGCTCGCGGCCCAGCTCCTGGGCATGTTCGGGGTCATCCCAGATGGACGGAAGCTCCATCTCGCGGCTGACCTCTTCCAGTCTTTCTACCTGGCCATCGTAGTCAAAGATACCCCCTGAGCGCCTCAGTGCGCCTCTGAAGATCATCCAGGAGATTTCTGATTGCTGTCAGTTCCATGTGTGCGAAAGCCTTTGTCAAATTCTGTCAACAAGATCAAGCCGGGCATTGTAACGCGGATCATGCACCGTCACCAAAACGTCGGCAGCAACGGCTCAGGATGCCTTGCCGGGCCGGTCCAGAATTGATTCCACCAGATACCTGACCCTGAGCTGGGGCGCAACCCGCCCCTGCCAGCGGTTGATGTCAAGGCTGTAGGCAATGACCAGCGGTTCGGGCAGCTCCTGATGGCACAGATGACCGGCGCCAAATGCAATGGCATCAATCACATTGCTGCCACCATGCGGCTGCAGCCGAAGCTTCAGGTGGCGCTGCCCCACAACGCGGCGCTCCACCACCATAAACTGCCCGTCAAACAGGGGTTCAGGCCAGGCCTGCCCCCAGGGCCCCGCCTGCGACAGCGCGCGGGCGGTGTCCAGCGTCAGCTCGTGCGGTTCCAGCGGCCCGTCGGTGTCTACGGTATCGGGACCAAACCTGTGGTTTTCAAAAACTGCCAGCAGCGCCGACCTGAACTCATCAAGTTTTTCTGCCGCCAGCGTCAGTCCAGCCGCCCTGGCGTGGCCGCCAAATTTTTCAATCAGGCCCAAGTGTTTGGAATCCACGCTGACCAGGACATCACGCATGTGCACACCGGCCGGGCTGCGCGCCGAGCCCTTGAGCAGGTTTCGGTTGTCGGCAGAAGGCGCAAAGGCAACCACGGGCCGCTGCAGGCGGTCGGCAATGCGACCGGCCACCAGTCCGACCACCCCTTCATGCCAGTCAGCATCAAACACGCACAGCGCGTCCGGCCGGCCCTCTATGGTCTCGATCAGTCCGTCGACCTGTGCCTGCGCTTCGGCCTGCATGTCGGCCTGCAGTTCGCGGCGTTCGCGATTGAGCGCATCCAGGCGTCCCGCCAGCTCGCGAGCTTCCGCCTCGCTGTCGGCCAACAGGCAGCGCACGCCTATGCCCATGTCATCCAGCCGCCCAGCGGCATTAAGGCGCGGGCCGGCCACAAAGCCCAAATCGGCCGCATCGACATGCTGCAGGTTGCGGCCGCCGGCCTCCAGAAGCGCGCGCACGCCGGGCAGACAACGACCGGCCCGCATGCGCTGCAGACCCTGATACACCAGCCGGCGATTGTTTTCATCAAGGGGCACCAGGTCGGCAACCGTTCCCAGGGCCACCAGATCCAGCCACTGGTCCAGGCGCGGCGGCTCACTGCCGGAAAAATGCCCCTGTTCACGCAAATGGGCACGCAGCGCCATCAGCAAGTACAGCACCACGCCGACGCCAGCCAGGGCCCCCGACCCAAAACGCTCTCCTGGCAGGTTGGGATTGACGATGGCGGCGGCATCCGGCAGCTCGGGTCCGGGCAGGTGATGATCGGTCACAATGACATCAATGCCCAGCTCCCGGGCCCTGGCAACGCCCGCCAGTGAGCTGACGCCCTGGTCAACCGTTACAACAAGACTGGGCGACAAGCCGCTGATTTCACTGACCAGCCCGGCGCTCAAGCCATAACCATGACGGAAACGGTCGGGGATGCGCCAGTGAACATCACCGGCCCCCATGGCGCGCAGGCCGCGCACCGCCAGCGCCGTGCCGGTGGCTCCGTCGGCGTCATAATCGCCGACCACAACAATTCTCCTGCCCTGCGCAATGGCGACCGACAGCAGTTTGCAGGCACGATCCAAACCGTTCATTTTGGGCGGCAGCAGACCGGCCAGCGAGTAGTCGGACGGCTTTTTAGCCCCGCGCGCCGCCAGGACGCGCCCAACCACGGGGCTGTCATGGCCAATCGGCCTGTTCAGATTGGCGCGGCGCCTGACTGAAACCCTGCGAATCACGGTCGCAGCCACCAGGCATCGCGCACCGCAAAGCGGCGCAGGGTTTGCATTCCGGCGAGCTCGAAAACGCGTATTTGGCCGCGGCGCAAGCGATGCCAGGCAGTCCGGATGAGCGTTTGCAGGGAAACAAGGATTTCTTCGGCCGTGCGTTCGGCGGAAGCGGTCCATTCCATCAGCATGCCCGGCTCAATTCGCGCCGACTTGTCTGCCGGCACAGTGTCCATACCCAGCCAGTCCGACAGTGCCAGCAGCAGCGGATCGCTGACCGCAACCATTTTCACCCTTGCCTTGACCTGCTCTCTTGACGGCAGCCCCCCTGCACCCCAAAACCACAGGCTGCCGGGCACCCGGACGGACGCCGGTGCCTGCTGCTGATGCTGGCGCAGGATAATCTGCGACTCGTTGAGCAACCGCTGCCAGCGAAGGGCATCCGGCCCGGTCGGAAGACAAAGCTCAAGGCTGTTGCCGGCCAGCTGCCAGGGCGGGACAAACTTCACATCGGGCGCTGAATCCAGGCGGATATAACCGCGCCCGTTATCGGTCAGCGTCCACTCCAGACCCTCTTCCGCCAGCAATTCCCTGAGCGCGGGCACCCACTCGCCGTGCGTAAACGAGGCCTCCGGATCCAGCCATACGGCCGCCAGGTCCGTTGCCACGCCTATCGGATCGGCCCTCATCCAGACCCCCTCGGCATCCTTGGGACGATCGTACCGGCGGGTCAGCGCGGCGGCGGCCGGTGAAGCACCCGAGGCAATCAGCCCGGCCTGGGGAAACTGCACATCCAGCGCGGACGGCGGGCGTCGGCACAGTTTTTCCAGGAGCGGAGGATGCTCACGGCTTTCACGAAGCAGATCCTCCAGCTGCGGCACAAAAAGAACAAACCGCCGCTCAGGAATCGTAGCGAACCTCGACGATTTCATAGGTCTGCTTGCCGCTGGGCGCGTGAAAATCAATCACATCGCCCTCTTCGCTGCCAATCAGCGCTCTTGCCAGAGGCGCCGATATGGCCAAACGCCCGGCCCTGGTGTCCGCTTCCAGGTCACCAACAATCTGCCAGGTGGTTTCACGTGCCTCCTCGTTGTCTTCGACCAGCACCACGGTGGCGCCAAAAACAACCCGGGAGCCGGCGTTCAGGGTCGAAATATCGATAATGCGGGCATTGCCCAGCGCGGACTCAAGATCGCGAATGCGCGCCTCGATAAAACCCTGCTGCTCGCGCGCCGCATGGTATTCGGCATTTTCCTTCAAATCACCGTGCGCACGGGCCTCGGCAATGGCTGCTATCACCTTGGGGCGCTCTGTCTTTTTAAGCCGGTCTAGCTCGGCACGCAGGTTTTCAGCCCCTGTGTGCGTCAGTGGTATCTGGCTCATTTCACTTCCTCAAAATCAGCGGGCGTGCAGTTCGTTCATGCTGCGCACGCCACGTTCATGCCAGTGTTCCATCGCCTTGAGCGTGGCGCGCGCGCCGGCAATGGTGGTCGAGTAGTTGACCTTGCGCTGCAGCGCCTCGCGGCGGATGGAAAACGAGTCGGCAATGGCCTGGCGGCCTTCGGTTGTATTGACAATATAGTCAATTTCGTCGTTTTTGATCAGGTCGACAATATGCGGCCGACCCTGGATGACCTTGTTGACATGGTCGCATTCAATGCCGTTTTCAACCAGGTGCTTCCAGGTGCCGCCGGTGGCAATCAGCGAAAAGCCGCGCTTGATGAACTCGCGCGCCACCGGCACCAGGCGCGCCTTGTCGGCATCGCGAACGCTCAGGAATATGCGCCCTGACATTTTCACCGAAATGCCCACCGCCTGCTGGGCGCGAGCCACGGCGGCGCCAAAGGAGCGCCCCACGCCCATGGCCTCGCCGGTTGAGCGCATCTCCGGGCTCAAAATGGGGTCGACGCCGGTGAACTTGATAAACGGAAACACCGGTTCCTTGATGGAATAGAAGGGGCTGGTCAGATCCTTGTCCATGCCCTGCTCGGACAGGGTTTTGCCCACCATGCAGCGGGCCGCCACCTGGGCCACGGCAACGCCGGTGGCCTTGGACACAAACGGCACGGTACGCGAGGCACGCGGGTTGACCTCGAGCACGTAGATATCGTTGCCCTGCACGGCGAACTGAACGTTCATCAGGCCAACCACACCCAGCGCAAGCGCCATCTCGCGCGTCTGCCGCCGGATTTCCTCAACCAGCTCTTCATCAAGTGAGAATGGCGGCAGGCTGCAGGACGAATCCCCGGAATGCACTCCCGCCTCTTCAATGTGCTCCATCACGCCGGCAATGATGACCTGGCGACCATCGCTGATGGCGTCAACGTCAATTTCTATGGCGTAGTCGAGAAAATGGTCGAGCAGCACCGGCGAGTCGTTGGACACCTCGACCGCTTCGCGCATGTAGCGCCTGAGCTCGTCTTCACCGTGCACGATGTCCATGGCGCGCCCGCCCAGCACATAGGACGGCCTGACCACCAGCGGATAGCCCACTTCGCGGGCCAGCACCAGGGCTTCCTCGGGCTCGCGCGCCGTGCGGTTGGGCGGCTGCCGCAGCTCCAGCCTGTTGAGCAGCTCCTGGAAACGCTGGCGATCCTCGGCCAGGTCAATGCTGTCGGGGGTGGTGCCGATGATAGGTACACCGGCGGCTTCCAGATCGCGGGCCAGCTTGAGCGGTGTCTGGCCGCCAAATTGTATGATGACCCCTTCAGGCTTTTCCACATCAACAATGGACAGCACATCCTCGAGCGTCAGCGGCTCAAAATACAGTCGGTCGGAGGTGTCGTAGTCGGTTGAAACGGTTTCCGGGTTGCAGTTGACCATGATGGTTTCATAGCCCAGGTCGCGCATGGCCGTGGCGGCATGAACACAGCAGTAGTCAAATTCCAGCCCTTGCCCGATGCGGTTGGGGCCGCCCCCAGCACCATGATCTTGCGCCGGTCATCCGGACGCGCTTCGCATTCTTCCCCCCAGGTGGAATACAGGCAGGCAACCGTTGTTTCAAATTCCGCCGCACAGGTGTCAACCCGGTGAAAGGACGGCGTGACCCCCAGCCGCAACCGCAAGTCGCGCAGGGAGCGTTCACTCACGTCCGCCAGCTCGGCAATGCGGGCGTCGGAAAACCCGTGGCGCTTCAGATCAAGCACGCGCTGTGCGTCCAGCGC
>DATGTG010000247.1:0-2626 GCA_035301965.1 Wenzhouxiangella sp.
TCCCGCACCTTTGCTGGCAAGAAGCACGAGAAGTAGAAGAAGGCTGGCGGCGGCCGGAAGCGCGGCAACATGCAGGCGCTCCCCGATGGAGGCTTGTGCGATGATGAAGTTTTTGTGGCTGAACCGCGACATGCTCAAAACACTACGCCGGCACCATGCCGTTGTCAACCGTTTTTTATCGCGGCGTGCATCATGTTGTTTTTATTGAAAATAACGCAGCACATAATTATCAACAGCGCCTTTGGGCCCGCAGGTTTAAAGCCCAATGAGCAGCATATACACCACCGTGCCGGCGGCAATGCTGAGCAGGGTCTGGCGAAACCGCCACTGCAGCAGCACGACCAAAACGATGGCTGCGGCCTCGGCCCACGGCAGCGCGCGGCGCGCCTGGGCGTGGCCCCAGGCGGTGTGCAGGGCAAGCAGCACCATGATGGCCAGCGGCAGAAAGCGCCCCAGCTGGCCGACCATGCGGTGGCGGCGCAGCCACGGGCCGGCAACAAAAGGCAGCGCGCGCAGACCAAGAGTGACCGCGCCCATGAAAATCATGGCCACCAGAACATAAACTTGATTGTTCATGATTTATTCATGGCCTGCCCTCGGCCGGCCGGGCATCGCTGCGCAAAACCGCCGCCAGCACGCAGGCGGCAATGGCGGCCGTCAGGGCGTGGTCGGGAACCAGCCAGGCGGCCGCGGCATAGCTGCCCAGCGCCACCCACACCGGCACCGGGTCGCGGCGGCTGCGCCACTGCTCGGCGGCCAGCACGGCAAACAGGGCCGCCAGGGCAAAGTCCAGCCCGTTCATATCTAGGCCGGCGCGGGCGCCAATTAGCGCGCCGGCCAGCGTGCCGCCCACCCACCACAGCTGATTGAGCGCGCTGAGCATGGTCATGTGATCCGCGCGCTGTTTTTCGGGCAATGCAGTCAGCACCGACCAGGTTTCGTCGGTAAGCGCGTAGATGACATACCAGCGCCGCCAGCGCGCGGCCGGCATGTTTTCAAGCAGCGACAGGCCGTAAAAAACATGGCGCAGATTGATGACGAGGGTGGCCAGCACAATGCTGCCCACCGGCATGCCTGCTGCCAGCATGGGCACCATCATGAACTGGGCCGCGCCCGCATAGATCAGCAGGCTGGACGCCACCGCCAGCCACGCCGCGCCGCCGGCCTGCACAAACAGCAGCCCGAACACCATGCCCAACGGCACGTAGCCCACGGCCACCGGCGTGGTGAGACTGGCAATGGACAGCGGCGGATTTGCGGACACCGGATTCTCTCAAAGGGGTTGAACGGAACCTGCCGATGTTAAGCAATTCGGCGCGCGCTGATTTGCCCGATTTTTTTGGTGATAGAGTGCCCCAAGGACAAACCACAAGCCCTTCACAGGCAACAAGGTGACACCATGAGCTGGCAGCCCTGCCCCGATCCCGTTCCCGGCGACGCCGACAGCGTCGACAAAATTGACAGCATCATCGTGCCGCGCATGCGCGATATCGGCGGCTTCGAGGTGGGCCGGGTGCTGCCCGCCGCCGGCCACGGCATGGTGGGGCCGTTCATCTTTTTCGACCAGATGGGGCCGGCCGAATTTCTGCTGCATGAAGGCATTGACGTGCGCCCGCATCCGCACATCAACCTGGCCACGGTGACGTATCTTTTCGAGGGTGAAATCACCCATCGCGACAGCCTTGGGCACGAGCAGGTGATTCGCCCCGGTGACGTCAACTGGATGACGGCCGGACGCGGCATTGTGCATTCCGAGCGCAGCGGCGAGCAGGTGCGCCAGACAGCCGGCGCCCGGCTGTTCGGGCTGCAGACCTGGGTGGCCATGCCGGCGGCGGCCGAGGAGTCGGAGCCGGCGTTTGTGCACACCGAAAAGTCCGATCTGCCGGTGCTTGAAGACAGGGGCGTGCGCGCCCGCCTGGTGGTCGGCAGCGCGTGGGGCAAAAACTCGCCGGTGGCCACCCTGTCCGACACCCTGTATGTGGATGCGCGCATTCTGCCCGGCGGCGAGCTGCCCTTTGACGCTGCCCACGAAGAGCGCGCCGTGTATGTGGTGGACGGACAGGTAAACGTTGACGGCTGCGAATTTTCTGCCGGCCGACTGCTGCTGGTTCGCCCCGGCGCATCGCTGTGCGTGCGCAACAGCTCCGAGCAGTCTGCGCGGGTCATTCTCATCGGCGGTGAAACCATGGACGGGCCGCGCCACATCTGGTGGAATTTCGTGTCGTCGCGCGCCGACCGCATTGAACAGGCCAGGGCCGACTGGGCGGCCGGGCGCTTTGACAGCGTCCCCGGTGACGCCGAGGAATTCACCCCGCTGCCGCCATCAGCCGGCAAGCCGAGGGTGATTCCGCCGCGCTGACGACGACCTGCCAACGCCGATCCGACTGTTTTTTGCTCACCCCGTATTGCGGTGCGCACAGCGTCGCCCTGTGCCCGCCCGATTGATGCACATTTCACTCATTTATTGCCCTGCCGCATCGGAGCACCTGCTAAAATTCATTTCGCATGAATCTTTGTCCGAATGAAGCCGGCACGGGGCTTCATGCAGGTTTAACACGCGCTGGCTTCCGTTTTCAAACATTCATTTTCAGGAGTCAGTTCAATGACGAACAAGCTTGCCGACCGC
>DATGTG010000248.1:0-33306 GCA_035301965.1 Wenzhouxiangella sp.
GCTATGCCCTGTCCAACCCCGGCATTGCCGATTTGCTCAATCGCGTGCGCCCGGCGTTCAACGTCAATGCGCCCGCGCTGGCTGCCGCGCAAGCCGCGCTTGAAGACACCGCATTTATAGAAAAGACGCGGCAGATGAACAGCGAGGGCAAAAAGCAGCTGGAGGCCGGGCTGAAAAAGCTTGGCGTGACCACCATTCCCTCGGCCACCAACTTTTTGCTGGCCGGCTTTGACCGCCCGGGCGCCGAACTCAACGAGGCGCTTTTGCAGCGCGGCATCATTGTGCGGCCGGTGGCCAATTATGACCTCGACAACCACTTGCGGATCACCATTGGCACCCGGTCTCAAAACGAGCGCCTGCTGACAGCACTGGCCGAGATTCTGGAAAACTGATGCGTCGCCTTGTTGTTTCACCGGCCCAGGGCCCGCTGGCGGGCAGGAATCGTCCGCCCGGTGACAAGTCCGTGTCGCAGCGGGCGGCCATTCTGGGCGGGCTGGCGCGGGGCAAAACCGTTATTCACGGCTTTCTCGACAGCGATGATGCCGCGTCCACGCTGTCGGCCATGGAACAGCTGGGCGCGCGGGTGGAGCGCGGCGGCGCTGGCCGGGTTGATATCCACGGCGGCGCGCTGCAAGCCCCTGCCAGTCCGCTGGACTTGGGCAATTCCGGCACCGGCCTGCGCCTGCTGGCCGGCGTGCTGGCCGGACACCCCGACCTGGTTGGCCAACGCATTGAACTGACGGGCGACGAGTCCCTGTCATCGCGGCCCATGGCCCGCATCATCGATCCGCTGACGCTCATGGGGGCCCGCATTACCAGCCGCGACGGGCGTTGCCCGCTGGTCATCGAGCCGGCGCCGCTGCGCGGCAGCAGCCACACGCTGAAAATGGCGAGCGCCCAGGTCAAGTCGGCCATTTTGCTGGCCGGCATGTTTGCGCAAGGATCAACGCGGGTAATTGAACCGGGGCACAGCCGCGATCACACCGAGCGCATGCTGCCGCGGTTTGGCGTGGCGGCACAACGTTTGCCGAACGGCGCGGCCATTACGGGCCCGCAGTCGCTGAAGGGCGCAGAAATCAGCGTGCCCGGCGACCCTTCGTCGGCGGCGTTCATCATGGCAGCGGCCGCACTGGTGGCCGGGTCCTCCGTACAGCTGGACAACGTTGGCCTGAATCCGACGCGCAGCGGCTTTTTTTCCCTGCTGCAGGCCATGGGTGCCAGGGTGGATATTCAGCCTGATGCCAGTGAGGGCGACGAGCCCGTCGGCGCTGTTCATGTCCAGGCGGCACCGCTGCGCGGCATCGAGGTGTCGCAGGCCCAGGTGCCGGCGGCCATTGACGAGTTTCCACTGCTCATGGCGCTGGCTGCAGTGGCCGAAGGAAAAACCGTTATTCGCGGTGCCGCCGAGCTGCGCGTCAAGGAATGCGATCGCATTGCCGTCATGTGCGCCCAGCTGGCACGACTTGGCGTTGACGTTCAGGAACTGGAGGATGGTGCCATTGTGACCGGTGGTGCGGTCAACGGCGGGGTGGTTGAAAGCCACGGCGACCATCGCATTGCCATGAGCTTTGCCGTTCTCGGACTGGCGGCAGAGAAGCCCATTGCCGTAGAGAATGCCGGCTGGATAGCCACCAGCTATCCGGGCTTTGTGGATGACCTGCGCGCCCTCGGGGCCGACTTGGCATGGGCTTGAGCTTGAGCCATGACTGACCCCGTGCCACCGGTGCTGACCGTTGACGGCCCTTCCGGAGCCGGCAAGGGGACAGTGTCCGCCCGGGTTGCAAAACGACTGGGCTGGCATCTGCTGGACAGTGGCGTTGTCTACCGGGCACTGGGTGTTCACGCCATCGAGCAGCAGGTTTCAGCAGACGATCATCAGGGACTGGAAGACCTGTGCCGGAACATGAAGCTGGCATTCCTGCCGACCGCCGACGGCGTGCAGGTGCATTTGAATGGTCAACGGATTGATTCCCTGCTGCGCAGCGAGGACGTGTCCCGGATGGCCTCAAAAGTGGCGTCGGTGCCCCGGGTTCGCGCAGCACTTCTGGCGCTGCAGCACTCTTTTCGACGTCCGCCCGGGCTGGTCGCCGACGGCCGGGACATGGGCACCGTGGTATTCCCCGATGCAGCCACCAAGGTTTTTCTGGACGCCAGTCTTGAAGAAAGAACCCGAAGAAGGCATAAACAGTTGAATGAGCGCGGAGAAAGTGTTAAATTCTCCCGTCTTTTCCGCGATCTTGCCGAACGCGACCGCCGAGACCGTGAAAGATCGATCTCCCCGATGGTTCCGGCGACCGATGCAATAGTGATTGATTCCACGAATTTGACGATCAATCAGGTTGTTGAGCGTATTCTGGGCCTGGTTGCCAGGTAAGTTGCTAAAATGGGAAAGACATCCGGTGCCGGCATCGCGCCCAAGGCGATGACCGGCGTGACACACGAGCGCCTGTCTGTCAGGTGCAGAAACAGTAAAGAGAAAAGCGGCCGGGTGAACCGGTGCCGCGCAGATCTTGCAGGAAAATTCCAACCCAATGACTGAATCATTTGCAGAGCTGTTCGAACAGAGTATTACCGAAAAAGACCTTCGCCCCGGTGCGATCGTCATGGGGAAAATTATCGATATCCGCGAAGATGTGGTTGTCGTCAATGCCGGACTGAAGTCCGAAGGCATCGTTCCCATCTACCAGTTCCGCAAGCCTGATGGCGAGCTTGAAGTGGAAGTGGGCGATGAAGTTGAAGTGGCCCTGGACACCGTCGAAGACGGCTTTGGCGAAACGCGCCTGTCGCGCGAAAAGGCCAAGCGGGCCCGCGTATGGAACAAGCTTGAACAGCTGCACGAGGACGAGGAAAACGTCATCGGACAGATCTCGGGCAAGGTCAAGGGCGGCTTTACCGTCAGTATCGACGGCATACGCGCCTTTTTGCCCGGCTCGCTGGTCGACGTCCGCCCGATGCGCGACCCGGCCTATCTTGAAGGCAAGGATCTGGAATTCAAGATCATCAAGCTGGATCGCCGGCGCAACAACCTGGTGGTCAGCCGCCGCGCGGTGGTTGAGCATGAGTACGCCGCCGAGCGCGAAGAGCTGATCAAGCGCCTGACCGAAGGTGCGGTCATCAAGGGCGTGGTCAAGAACCTGACCGATTACGGTGCGTTCCTCGATCTGGGCGGAATTGACGGCCTGCTGCACATTACCGACATGGCCTGGAAGCGCGTGCGCCACCCGTCCGAAGTGGTTGAGGTGGGCCAGGACCTGGAAGTCCGCGTACTGCGTTTCGACCGCGAGCGCATGCGTGTCTCGCTTGGCCTCAAGCAGCTGGGCGACGATCCGTGGGACAACATCGACCGTCGTTACCCGCCCACCACGCGCCTGTTTGGCACCGTCACCAACATCACCGACTACGGCTGCTTCGTCGAAATTGAAGACGGCGTGGAAGGGCTGGTGCACGTGTCCGAAATGGACTGGACCAACAAAAACGTCAACCCCGACAAGGTGGTTCATGTTGGCCAGGAAGTTGAGGTCATGGTGCTTGATGTTGACGAGGAACGCCGCAGGATCTCACTGGGCATGAAGCAGTGCGCTCCCAACCCCTGGGATGCATTTGCGGCCACACACAGCAAGAACGACCAGGTCTCGGGTGCCATCAAGTCCATCACCGACTTCGGGATTTTCATTGGCCTGGAAGGCGGTATCGACGGGCTGGTTCACCTGTCCGACATTTCATGGATGACGCCGGGTGAAGAGGCCATTCGCAGCTATCGCCGCGGTGAAGAAGTTGAGGCCGTTGTGCTGGCCGTGGACCCCGAGCGCGAGCGCATCTCGCTGGGCATCAAGCAGCTTGAGCAGGATCCGTTTGCCACCTACATGGCCAACCACCCGCGCGGCTCCATTGTGACCGGGACTGTCAAGTCTGTTGAGCCTCGCGGTGCAGTTGTCGAGCTGGCCGATGGTGTGGACGGCTACATCCGCGCCTCCGACATTGCCAAGGAACGCGTCGAGGATGCTACCCGGGTTCTGTCGGAAGGCGACGAGATTGAAGCCAAGTTCGTTGCCCTGGACCGCAAGAGCCGCAACCTGACCCTGTCCATCCGCGCCAAGGATGATGATGAGCTGGCGGCAGCGGTTGATCAGTACAAGCGATCCGGCACCGGCACCAGCACAACCCTGGGCGACCTTCTCAAGGAACAGCTTGAGAACAAGGACGACTGATTGTTGTTGTAGACTTGAAACCTGATAAACCCTGCGGCGGCAGCCATTCTGCCGCCGCATTCAGCACTCAACGACACGGAGGGGAAAATGACAAAGTCCGAACTGATTGACAATCTGGCTGCTCAGCAAAAGCATTTGAGTCATGCCGATGTTGAGCTGGCAGTACGCTGTATCCTTGAGCAGATGAGCCGTTCGCTGTCCGAGGGTGAGCGTATCGAGGTTCGCGGCTTTGGCAGTTTCTCGCTGCGCTACCGTGCCCCGCGCATGGGTCGCAATCCACGCACCGGTGAAACCGTGGCTCTGCCGGGCAAGTACGTTCCTCATTTCAAGCCTGGAAAAGCCTTGCGCGAACGCGTGGACAAGGCCCACAAGCGCGACTGACAGGCCGGCATGTTTCGCTGGTTTCTGATTGTTGTGACCCTGGCTGCGGCAGTTGTCGGGCTGGTGATCGGCAGCCTCAATCCCGATGCCGTTGAGCTGGAGCTTCTGGTCATCAGCCTCAGGCTTCCGCTCGGTGCGCTGGTTGTTGGAGGCCTGGCCGCCGGGGCCTTGACGGGCCTGCTGCTGTCCTGGCTGTTGTTCATTCTGCCGCGACGACTGGGGGCACCTTCCACAAAGCGAAACAACAAGGGAAAACACCTGGCTGACCAGCCCGATGGCTGAATCGGTTGTTCTGGCATTTTTGCTGGTTCTGGCTGCGGGCTGCGGATGGTTTTTGGCCAGCCGCCATCAACGGCGCCGGCGCAGCCATGTGTCGCGAGACTACTTCCGCGGCCTGAATTACCTTCTCAACGAGCAGCCTGACAAGGCGGTCGAGGTTTTTCTCGATCTGGTTGAGTTCAATCCTGACGCTGTTGAAACCTATATGGCGCTGGGCAGTCTGTTTCGCCGGCGCGGCGAGATTGATCGGGCCATCCGTTTCCACAAACATATCATCAGCCGATCAGGCCTGGACGAACAGCAGCGTACGCGAGCACTCAGAGAGCTTGGCGAAGACTACATGCAGGCCGGTTTGCTTGACCGGGCCGAGCAGCTGTTTTCCAGGCTGGCAGAGGAAAATCGCCAGGATGAACGTTCGGCCCGCCAGCTGCTGACCATATACCAGCAGGAAAAGGACTGGCACAAAGCCATAGAGCAGGCCGGACGGCTGCGCCAGATTGATGGCAGGAAATCGGCCGAGGTCATCGCCAGCCTGTATTGCGAGCTGGCCGATTCCGCATTGCGCAGGAAAGACCGGGACAGGACGCGTCAGTATTTGCGTCAGGCGCGTCGCTATGACCCCGACAACGCGCGCGCAAGAATCATTGAGGCCGGGGTGGCCACTTCCGAAGGACGCTGGAGTGAAGCAGCCGGGTACTATCAGCAGGCCTGCGAAATCGAGCCTGATTACCTGAGTTTTGCCTGCGGCCCCATGCTCGAAAGTCACCGTCGGGCCGGACGTCTGGACGAATTTGACCAGTGGCTGGAAGAATCCATTGCGCGCCGCCCCATGACAACGGCCATTCTGGCCCTGGCGCGCAGAAAGGCGGCTTCGGACCCCGACCGGGCGGCCGATTTTCTGCTTGAACACCTCTCCAGCCGCCCAACAGTACACGGGCTGGACTATCTGCTTGATCTGGTGTATCGCCAGCAGGACAGTCTGGACAGGGTGGGCTCCGGGCTTATCCAGGATATTCTCAGACGCCTGCTCGACAATCAGCCGCGCTATCGCTGCCGGCATTGCGGGTTCAGCAGCAGCACCTGGCACTGGCACTGTCCCGGCTGCCGGCGGTGGAATACCACGGCTGCGGTGACCGGTGTTTTGGGTGAATAATGCCTGCCGGCCATTTGCTGATTTTCCTGTTTGCCGCTGCAATGACAGCTATTTTGACCGCGCCGGTGCGTTTGTGGCTGCTGCGCCGGGAGATGCTTGACTGGCCGGATTCCAGACGCAGCCACAGTCGCCCGACGCCGCGCGGCGGCGGGGCAGCCATTGCCGGTTCGCTGATTGCGGCCTGGCTGGTTTGGCCGCAGGCGTTTGCCGAATGGCGCCTGCCCATGGCGGTCATTTTCGGTATGGCGCTGACCGGTTGGCTGGAAGACCGCTTCAGTCTGGCGGCACGCTGGCGGTTTTTGGCCCAGGTTGTCGCTGCCACAGTGCTTGCAGCCGGTGTCGGCGGCATTCATTCGGTACAGATCGGCAGCCTGGCTATTCACACTCCGTGGCTGTGGACGCCGCTGGCAGTGGTTGCAGTCGTGTGGCTGATCAATCTGCACAATTTCATGGACGGCTCCGACGGCATGGCGGCCTGTCAGGGGCTGTGGTCCGGCCTGGCCATGGCGTTGCTGTTCCAGCATGCCGGGTATCAGTCGCTGGCGGCATTCAGCCTGGCTGCAGCGGGTGCCTGGGGCGGTTTCCTGTTTTGGAATCGCCCGCCGGCGCGGGTGTTCATGGGCGATTCCGGCTCGCTGGCGCTGGGGGCTATGGTGGCGGCCTGTGCAGTGGTTGGGGCAGCGTCAGGGGCTGTGAGTATATGGCTGAGTTTCATGGTGGCTTCAGTATTTGTGATTGATGCCACGGCCACGCTGGTATTGCGGGCTGTGCGTGGCCAGCGGTGGTATACTGCCCACCGGCAACACGCCTATCAGCAGCTGTTGGAGTGCGGGTGGCGCCATGGGCAAGTGGCAGCCCTGTACTTTCTGATCAATGTGCTTGTGGTGCTGCCGACAATTGCCGCTGCGCTGTACTGGCCGCAACTGGACGCGGTGTTGGCAGCCGGGCTGGCTGTATTGCTTTTGAGCGGATGGTGGCGTGTGCAGCTGACTGCAACAAGAAATCAAAGACAAGGCTAGTTTGTGATCAAACCGCCAGACAAGCAGGGGGGGGCTGTAAACTTGCGGGCCTTGGTGGTCATGCATGACCTGTTCATGGTGGCTGCTGCGTGGCTGGTAGCCCTGTTTGTTTCCAGATCAATCATTGCCGCATCCGCCACGGACTGGCCGGCGCTGGTCACAAGCGCCAGCCTGATCATCCTTCTGCAGGGGCTGGTGCACTGGCGAGTTGGCCTCTATCGCGGACTGTGGCGGTTTGCCAGCCTTCCCGATCTGGCCAATCTGGTCAAGGTTGCCGTGCTGGCCGGCATAAGCGGCACTGCGGTGCTGTTTGTGCTTGAGGCGCCCCTTGAGCTTGTCATGCTCATGGTTTGGCTGTTCCCCGTGCTGCTGCTTCTCAGCCTGGGCGTACCGCGACTGCTTTACCGCATGTTCAAGGACATGCGTCTGGAGGTTCATCGCCGCCGCCAGATGCGCCGCTCTATCATTCTGGGCGCCGGTCATTCTGGCCGGCTGTTGCTGGCAGAACTGCGCCGGCGCGGCAGCTTCGATGTGGTCGGCTTTCTGGATGACGACCCCAGACTGCGCCACGGGGAAGTCGATGGCGTGCCGGTGCTGGGCGATATTACCAGCCTGCCGCGCATCGCGCGCGAGGCCGATATCGACATGGCCGCCATCGCCATTCCGTCGGCCACCAATGCCCAGATGCAGCGCGTGGTCGGCATTTGCGACAGCGCAGGCGTGGAGTTCCGCACTGTGCCCATGCTCAAGCAGTTGGGGCCGGCGCTGGTTCGCTTTGACGATCTCAAGCCGGTGGCCATTGACGATTTGCTGGGGCGCGAGCCGGTTTCGCTCGACTGGGAATCCATCCGTGCAGGCTTGACCGGCAAGCGCGTTCTGGTCACCGGCGGCGGCGGGTCCATAGGCGCCGAATTGTGCCGCCAGATTGCCCACCTCAACCCGGCCGGCCTGGTCGTGCTCGATAGCTGTGAATATAATCTGTACCGCATCGATTACCAGCTCAAGTCCGAGTTCAGCGATCTGGTGATAGAAACCGTGCTGGGTGACGTGTGCGATTCGGCCACGGTTGAAACCCTGCTCGGCCGCGCCCGTCCCGAGGTGGTTTTTCACGCCGCTGCCTACAAGCATTTGCCCATGCTGCAAAACCAGGTGCGCGAAGCGTTTCGCAACAACGTCATCGGCACCCGCAGGCTGGCGGATGCCGCCGTGCGCTACGGTGTTGGCACCTTTGTTCTCATTTCCACCGACAAGGCGGTCAACCCCTGCAATGTCATGGGGGCAACCAAGCGCATTGCCGAGCTGTATGTGCAGCATTTGAACCGGGCCAGCAAAACACGGCTGATTACCGTCAGATTCGGCAACGTGCTCAATTCAACCGGGTCGGTGGTGCCGCTGTTCAATGAACAGATCCGGCGCGGCGGACCGGTGACCGTCACCCACCCGGAAATCACCCGCTATTTCATGACCATTGCCGAAGCCGGCCAGCTCATTTTGCAGTCCGCCGTTCTCGGCCAGGGCGGCGAGGTGTTCGTGCTGGACATGGGTGAGCCGGTGCGCATCAGCTTTTTGGCCGAGCAGCTGATCAGGCTGGCTGGCAAGGTGCCGGGCCGTGATGTCGAAATTGTCTATACGGGCCTGCGGCCGGGCGAAAAGCTCTTCGAAGAACTGTTTCACGAAAACGAATCCTATATCAAGACCCGCCACGAGAAGATTTTCCTGTCCCAGGGCGGCAGCGAAACACGGCTGGACATTGACAGCAGGCTGCGCAATGCCGAAGCGGCGGTGACGCGCTATGACAACGACGAGCTGAGGAAAATAATGCTTGAGCTGGTGCCGGAGCTTGGCAAGCTGCCGCGCCGCACCCGCAAAGTTGTTGCCATGACCGGTTGACGCGCCTTTCATTTTTACTTGACAGCTATCATGCCGACACTCAGACCGCAGCCTGCCACAATGCGTGGACAGGTCGTCTTTTTTGATCACGAATCACAACTGCTCAAGGGCAATCCCCTTGGGGATCCGTTCCGGCGCCAGCATCCGGTGTACCTGCCGCCCGGCTATGAACACGCGGGCAGCCGCCGCTACCCGGTGCTGTGGTGTCTGGCGGCATACACCAATTCCGGTCCCGGACAGGTCAGCTGGAGAAATCATGGTGAGACGCTGCCGGAGCGCCTTGATCGGCTGATTGGTTCCGGCGCCATGCCCCCGGTCATTGTCGTGTTTCCCGATTGCTATACCAGCCTGGGCGGCAACCAGTACGTCAATACGCCGGCCATGGGGCCGTATGCCGACTATCTGATCCAGGAGCTGATTCCGGCCATTGATGAGGCTTACCGAACCATTCCTGAGGCGGCGGCACGCGGAGTGTTTGGCAAGTCATCGGGCGGTTTTGGCGCGCTGCATCTGAGCTTTTCCCATCCGGGGCACTGGGCGGCCGCGGCCAGCCACGCGGGTGACGCCGGGTTTGAGTGCGTCTACATGCGGGACTTTCCGCTGGCGGCCTCTGTGCTGGCCCGGCACGACGGCGATATTGAGCACTTTGTGCGCACTTTCTGGCGCGACCGGCGGCCGGGCGGGGCAGCCTTCCACACGCTGATGACTTTGTGCATGGCGGCCAGTTATTCACCCGATGCCGAATCGGTGCTGGGACTGCGTCTGCCATTTGACCTATACACCTGCCGACTGAACAACGACGTGTGGCAGCGCTGGCTGGCTTTTGATCCCGTGCACCGCGCCGCCCGTGAAGCCGATGCTCTGAAGAGGCTGGCAGGTCTGTGGATAGACGTTGGCAGCCGCGACCAGTACTTCATCCAGTTTGGCACGCGGGCGCTGCATCAAACGCTGACCGACCAGAGCGTGGAGCACCATTTTGAAGAATTTGATGGCACCCATTCCGGGATAGACTGGCGTTATGATCATTCCTTGCCGTGGTTGGCACGACGCTTGAAAGCCGAGTAGCCCGCCTGCACATTCACCCCATGCACGTTTCACCCCAAACATTCAAATCAAAGTCATGTTGACAGTTACCCCCGCTGCACGCGATTACTTTTCAGACCTGCTGGTTCAGCAGCCCGACAACACCAATCTAAGGCTGCGTGTAACCGACCCGGGCACGCCCATGGCTGACGTGGAGCTGAGCTACTGCGGCCCCGCTGATTCGCAGCCCAATGATCACGCGGTTGACTGCGGCACGTTTCGCCTGTTTGTCGAGGAAGGCTCGGCCAACATGCTCAGTGGCGCCATGATCGATTTTGAGTCCGATCGCATGGGCGGTGAGTTGTCCATTCGCGCCCCGGGCCTCAAGGGCAGGGCGCCGGCGGACAGCGCGCCCCTGGAGGAACGTGTGGAGTGGGTTCTGGAAACGCGGGTCAACCCCATGGTCGCCGCTCACGGCGGCCAGGTGGCGCTGGTTGAACTGACAGCCGACAATGATGTGGTGCTGCAGTTCAGCGGCGGCTGCCACGGTTGCGCAATGATTGACGTGACGCTCAAGCAGGGCATAGAAACCACCCTGCGCCAGCAGCTGCCCGAGGTGGGCAAGGTCATTGATGCCACCGATCACAGCACGGGCGAAAACCCTTATTACTGATCTTTGAGTTGGCCCAGCCAGCTGCGCCAGGGCCGGGCGGCAGATTGTGCTGGTGTGTGTCCGGAGCTGTTATTCGCTCAGGCTGGGCGTGGTCAGTCCCTTTTGGCTGGAATACCAGGCCGCCAGGTCTTCAATATCCTGATCACTCAGGTCGCCTGCAAAGCCGTTCATGACGGCATTGACCCGTTCGCCCGAGCGGTAATCCTTCAGCGCATGAATCAGATAGTCGGCATATTGCCCGGCCAGGATGGGCGTTTGATCATCCACGGCAAGGTTGCCGTCTTCACCGTGGCAGGCCTGGCAGACCTTGGACTTTTCCAGGCCGCGGCCCTTGTCTCCTGCTGCTGCGGCCGTTCCGGCCAGCGCACTGATGAAAAGCGTAAGCAGGATTGTTCTGGTCAGACTCATGACTCATCTCCCTTGTGAACCGTAACGAAATAGGACGCAATGTCGCGAATGTCCCGGTCACTGAGCGTGTTGGCCTGTGCGTGCATGGTGGGGTGCTTGCGGTCGCCGCGCTGGTAGGCCTGCAGTGACGAGACCAGATAGCCCTCTGTCTGGCCGCCCAGCTTGGGTACGGAATAGGTTGGATAGACGTTCTTCTGGTGCGGGACGCCGTGGCAGCCAAAGCAGGTGTAGGCAATGATGCGGCCTCTTTCAGGGTCGCCTTCATCCTGTGCAAATACAGCCTGGCTGAGCATGACGATGAAGAAAACTGACAGTATGTGCTTGGTCATGAAAGCTCGCCGGTTATTGGGGTAAGTGACGGATTGCATTATACCTGCCTTGCCGGGCAGCACAAACCCGGCAAGGCAGTGTTGGGGGACACTGTCAATCAAACGGTTCAAACAGCAGCTCCCAGGGCTCCTGGAGGCTGCCCCTGTTCCATTTTCCGCGCAGACTGTAGTCCTGGCCGGCCTCGACGGTCAGGTCGATGTCCACAAGCTCGTTGCGCCGCACCAGGCGCTGTGCAAATGCGGGCCGCGTGTATTGGGCGGGAATATCGACCGTAAGCGTGTAGTCGCCCGGCTCCAGCGTCAGCATGGTGCGTGGCGCGATGTTCTTGCCGTCAAGCCCGACAAAAGTGACCTCGAAGATGTCCTGAACCGGGTTGATCGGGCCGTTGATGATGCGGGCCTTTTCGGTTCCGGAGCCGGCGCCGGCAAGACCGCACAGCAAAAACGTGCAGACAGTGAGTATCAGTCCGTAGGTTCGCATTGTTTTCTCCTGCTGTTGAGCATTGCCCTTCCTGTCAACCTTAGCATACCGTGTTGCGGCGGGTTTTCAGTTTTCCGGGCTGCTTGCGTAGTGTCGCAATCACGTACAATACAGCCCCTGTCCAACAATCCGTGATTGCAGCCAATGCCCAAGCGCGCACTTGACCCGTTTGATCTGTATGAAACTGATGACCTTCTGAGCGACGAGGAACGCATGATCCGCGATTCCGTGGCTCGTTTTGTCGACGAAAAGGCCCTGCCGCTCATCCCCGAATGCTTTGAGCAGGGGCGCTTTCCCGACGAGCTGATTCCGGAAATTGCCGAGCTGGGCCTGCTGGGCTCCAGCCTTGAAGGCTACGGCTGCGCCGGCCTCAATTCTGTCAGCTACGGGCTGATCTGCCAGGAGCTGGAGCGCGGCGATTCGGGGCTGCGCAGTTTTGTATCCGTGCAGTCGTCACTGTGCATGTTTCCCCTCCACGCCTTTGGCTCCGAAGAGCAAAAGCAGCGCTGGTTGCCCAAAATGGCCGCCGGTGAGGTCATCGGCTGTTTCGGGCTGACCGAGTCGCACGGCGGTTCAGACCCGTCCAACATGAAAACCCGCGCCCGCCGCGACGGTGATGACTGGATCATCAACGGCGCAAAGATGTGGATCACCAACGGCAGCATTGCCGATATTGCCATTGTGTGGGCGGTGACCGATGACGGGGTGCAGGGGTTCATTGTTGAAAAGGATTTTGACGGCTACAGCGCCAGCGACATCAATTTCAAGATGTCGCTGCGAGCTTCGACCACGTCGGAACTCTATTTTGACAATGTGCGCGTGCCCGAGGCCAACCGCCTGCCCGGAGTCAAGGGGCTGAGAGGCCCGCTGACCTGCCTGAGCCAGGCGCGCTACGGCATTACCTGGGGGCCCATAGGTGCCGCCCGGGCCTGCCTTGAGGAAACCCTTGACTATTGCCAGGAACGCGAACTTTTCGGTCGGCCGGTGGCCGCCACCCAGAGCGCGCAGATCAAGCTGGCCGATATGGCGCGCCGCATTACATCGGCCCAGCTGATGTCGTGGCGCCTGGGCCGGCTGAAGGACGAGGGCAGGGCCCATCCGTCGCAGATTTCACTGGCCAAGTGGAACAACGTGCGCATGGCGCTGGACATTGCCCGCGAGTGCCGCGACCTGCTGGGCGGTGCTGGCATCACGCTGGAATATTCGGCCATCAGGCATGCGCTCAATCTGGAATCCGTCATTAACTATGAGGGCACTGAAACCGTCCATCAGCTGGTCATTGGTCGCCAGCTGACCGGCCACAACGCATTTTGAACGTGCCCGCAGCCGGCCATGGTCCGGCTGCCCCGACAGGGGCGGCCGGGCGGCCCACTTTCTGAAGATTTTCCACGCCGATGCCCAAGCCCACCAGGTCGCGCCAGATCAACCGCGCTGAAGTCGTTGATCAGAATTTCATTGCCCATGTTACGGCCATTCAAAATGGACATGTAATTGTCGAAAACCGCCCCGGGCCGGCCGACGTCGACCTGCTGGAGCTGTTCGACAGCCAGATGACCTCGCGTCAGCTGGACCTGATGGCGCGCATCAAGCGCCAGGAAAACAAGGTTTTTTATACCATTGGCTCATCGGGCCATGAAGGCAATGCCATGGTCGGGCGGCTGACGCGCGCCACCGACCCGGCCTTTTTGCACTACCGCTCAGGCGGTTTCATGGCCGAGCGTTACCGCAAGGGCGCCGACCGGCCGGATTTCATCCGTGATACCTGCCTGAGCTTTGCCGCCGCCCGGGATGACGTGGCTTCCGGCGGCCGCCACAAGGTGTGGGGCCATCCCGATCTGTGGGTGCTGCCGCAAACCTCGACCATTGCCAGCCATTTGCCCAAGGCCGTGGGCGCCGCGCTGGCGCTGGAAAGCGGGCGCGGCGGACGGCATGAGCTGCCGGTCCCCGACGATTCCATCATGGTGTGCAGCTTTGGTGATGCGAGCTTCAATCACGCCACTGCACAGACGGCGTTCAACGCCTGCGCCTGGGCCCGCCACCAGAACCTGCCGGTGCCGGTGCTGTTTGTCTGCGAAGACAACGATATCGGCATTTCCGTGCCGACGCCCGCCAACTGGGTGGGTGACAGCATGCGCGACCGGCACGGCATCAGCTATCACTACGCCAATGGCCTGGACCTTGTTGACGGCTATGCGGCGGTTGAAGCGGCCGTGGCTGATTGTCGCAGCAATCGCCGCCCGGTGTTTCTGCATCTCAAGACCACCCGTCTGATGGGCCACGCCGGCACCGACTTTGAAATTGAATACCGTTCAATGACCGAGCTTGAGGCGGCAGAGGCCCGTGACCCTCTTAAAACGACGGCTGAGGCGGTCATTGGGCGCGGCCTGATGACGCCCGAGCAGGTTTTGCAGCGCTATAGCCAGTTGTCTGAACGTTGTCTGGACGAGGCCGACCGGGCCGATGGCCAGGGGCGGCTGACAACGCTCGAAGAGGTCATGGCGCCGCTGGCGCCCTTCAGCCCTGGTGAGGTGGCGGCCGAGGCAGGCCGCCGTGCAGCGGCGGAAAAGCGTCTTGAGGCCTTTGGCAGCGAAAAGGCACTGCCGGAAAACCAGCCGCCGCGCCACATGGCGGTGCAGATCAACCGGGCGCTGGCCGATTTGCTGATCAAGTATCCGCAGGCGCTCGCGTTCGGCGAGGACGTGGGTCGCAAAGGGGGCGTCTATACGGTCACCAGGGGGCTGAGCCAGACCTTTGGGCCGCGCCGGGTGTTCAACACCCTGCTTGATGAAACCACCATTCTGGGGCTGGCTCAGGGCTATGGAATCATGGGCTGGCTGCCCATCCCCGAAATTCAGTATCTGGCCTATTTCCACAACGCCGGCGACCAGATTCGCGGCGAGGCGTGCTCGCTTCAGTACTTTTCAAACGGGGCCTACAGCAACCCCATGGTCATGCGCATTGCCAGCCTGGGTTATCAGAAGGGATTTGGCGGCCATTTCCACAACGACAATTCCATCGCTGCGCTGCGTGACATCCCGGGGCTGGTCATTGGCTGCCCTTCACGGGCGGATGACGCTGTCACCATGCTGCGCACCATGACGGCACTGGCGAAGGTTGATGGCCGGGTATCGGCATTTTTGGAGCCCATTGCCCTGTACATGACCAAGGATTTGCACGCCGCTGACGACGGGCAGTGGACTTTTTCGTATCCGTCGCCGGAGGAATACATGACGCCGTTCGAGCCGCGCATATATGATGAACAGGCGGATGATTTGCTGATCATCACCTACGGCAACGGCGTGCCCATGGCGCTGCGCACGGCTGCCCGGCTGGCGGATGCGCACGAGGTGAAAGTGCGCACGATTGATCTGCGCTGGCTCAAGCCGCTGAACACCGAAGCCATTGCCGAGCACGCGCGCCAGTGCGCCGGCGTCATCGTTTTTGACGAGGGCCGGCCGGATGGCGGCGTGGGCGAGGCGGTGTGCACGGCGCTGGTGGAAGCGGGCGTCGCCGATCGCCCGGTCAGGCGCCTGACTGGCGCCGACTGCTATATCCCATTGGCTGATGCCGCCAACCTTGTGCTTGCCGGCGAAGATGAATTGATGGCGGCGTGTTCCGAGGTGCTGGCCCAGGTCGTGCGCTGAGACGGACGTCCGCACGGGGCGCAAATAGTTTGCCCCTGCCGCAATTTGACAGGTATAATAGCTGGCTTGATGCCTTTTGGCGACAGGGGCTTTTGCACACAGCCCGGCCTGAGCGGGAGAAACAGGATGTTTCCCCCGAGAAAGTGTTCCGCTCAGGGGGTTTTGTGGAAAAGCCCGGTCGCCCTT
Organism: Wenzhouxiangella sp.; assembly: GCA_035301965.1. Classification (GTDB taxonomy): domain Bacteria; phylum Pseudomonadota; class Gammaproteobacteria; order Xanthomonadales; family Wenzhouxiangellaceae; genus Wenzhouxiangella. The sequence goes on from DATGTG010000248.1 coordinate 15,675, forward strand.
CCAGTTTTATTTCAGGAGTGGATTGAAAAATGACTCTGAGCGTTGAAGAAAAGAGCCGGATCGTCAAGGACTATCAGCTCGTCGAGGGTGATACAGGTTCGCCGGAAGTCCAGGTTGCGCTGCTGACTGCGCGCATCAAGGATCTTTCCGGTCACTTTGCAACTCACAAGAAAGACCATCACTCCCGCCGTGGTTTGCTCAAGCTGGTCAATCAGCGCCGTTCCCTGCTGGACTATCTCAGGGACAAGGATGTCCAGCGCTATCGGGATCTGATTGAGCGCCTTGGCCTGCGTCGCTGATCGCGGGACTATTTGACAGATGAAGACACCCCGGCGGCTTGCAAAGGCTGATCCGGGGTGTCTGCTATTGAACAATTGGAGAGTGATGTAGTGAAGAAGTACAGCAAGACATTCAAATACGGCGAGCGTGAAGTCACGCTTGAAACGGGCCACGTGGCGCGTCAGGCCGACGGTGCGGTTTTGGTCACCATGGACGATACCGTGGTGCTCGTCACCGCCGTGGCCAGAAAGGAAGCCCGGCCGGGCCAGAGCTTTTTCCCGCTGACGGTCAATTACCAGGAGAAGTTCTACGCGGCCGGCCGCATTCCCGGCGGGTTCTTCAAGCGTGAAGGCCGCCCCACGGAAAAGGAAACGCTGACCTCTCGGCTGATTGACCGCCCCATACGGCCGCTGTTTCCCGAAGGCTTTTTAAATGAGACCCAGGTGATTGCAACAGTCATGTCGTCCAATCCCGAAGTGGATGCAGACATTCCGGCCATGATTGGCGCATCGGCAGCGCTGACCCTTTCAGGCGCGCCTTTTGGCGGCCCCATTGGTGGCGTCCGCGTGGGCTATATCAATGACGAATACGTGCTCAATCCAACGGCCAGCCAGCTTGAGGATTCGCGCCTGGACCTGATTGTTGCCGGTACCGCCGATGCGGTGCTGATGGTTGAATCCCAGGCCGACCAGCTCAGCGAAGAGCAGATGCTGGGCGCGATCACTTTTGGTCATGAACAGATGCAGGTGGCCATCAGAGCCATCGGCGAACTGGCTGCCGAAGCCGGCAAGCCGCGCTGGGACTGGCAGGCACCGGAGCTGCCCGCCGGCCTGAAGGACAAGGTGGCCGAATCGGTTGGTGACGGGCTGGAAAAAGCCTATGACCTGACCGATAAAATGGAGCGCCATGCCGCCATTGGTGCCGTGCGTGACCGTGTTGTTGAGGCCTTGTGCGACGAGGGCGATGACAGTGCCCCTGAAGTCGACGATGTGCTCGACATTGTCGGCGGCATGGAAAAAAACCTGGTGCGCGAGCGAATTCTTTCCGGCCAGGCGCGCATTGACGGGCGCGATCTGACTTCGGTGCGGCCGCTTGACATGCAGGTGGGCACGTTCCCGCGCACGCACGGCTCTGCCATTTTCACCCGCGGTGAAACCCAGGCCATGTGCTTTGTCACCCTGGGTACGGGCCGCGATGCGCAGATCATTGATGCCATTGAGGGTGAATACAAAGAGCAGTTCATGCTGCACTACAACTTCCCGCCCTACAGCGTGGGCGAAACCAACCACATGCTGGCACCCAAGCGGCGCGAAATCGGCCACGGCAAACTGGCGCGCCGCGCGCTTGACGCCGTGGTTCCGCTGGGCGATGAGTTCCCCTACGTCCTGCGCCTGGTGGCCGAGGTTACCGAATCCAACGGCTCCAGCTCAATGGCTACCATATGCGGTGGCTCGATGGCCCTGATGGATGCCGGCGTGCCGGTCAGGGCGCCGGTGGCAGGCATTGCCATGGGCCTGATCAAGGACGGCGACCGTTTTGCGGTGCTGACCGATATCCTTGGTGATGAGGATCACCTTGGCGATATGGACTTCAAGGTGGCCGGCAGCGCCCAGGGCATCACCGCCCTGCAGATGGATATCAAGATTTCCGGCATTACGGCTGAAATCATGGATGTGGCGCTCAAACAGGCCCATGCCGGCCGCAACCACATTCTGGAGCAGATGAATGAGGTCATCGCCAGGCCGCGCGAGGAAATGAGCGAATACGCCCCGCGCCTGTTCACCATGAAGGTCCATCCTGACAAGATCCGTGACATCATTGGCAAGGGCGGCTCCACCATTCGCCAGATCACCGAGGAGACCGGCACCACCATTGACATTGATGATGACGGCACGGTTACGATTGCCTCGGTCAACCAGGCGGCCGCCGACGATGCCCGTCACCGCATTGAGCAGATCACCGCCGATGTCGAGGTGGGCGCTGTTTATGAAGGTCGCGTGACCAAGATCATGAACTTCGGTGCATTTGTAACCATTCTGCCCGGCAAGGACGGTCTGGTGCATATTTCACAGATTTCGCACAAGCGGGTCGAAAATGTAACCGACGAACTGGCTGAAGGCGACAAGGTCAAGGTCAAGGTGCTCGAGGTTGACAAGCAGGGCCGGATTCGTCTCAGCATGAAAGCACTCCAGGAAGAGGAAAAGTCCTGACGGCGGACGCTTTCCCTGCCGCTTTTCTAAAAGTTTTTTTCAAGTCGCGGCAACCGGTCATCGGCTGCCGCTTTGCAGTGAGGAAAAATCATGGAATTGCTGATTCCCATTTCTCCCGGCGAACTGCTGGACAAGCTCACCATTCTGGAAATCAAGCTGGAGCGCATGGACAGCGAAGCCCAGCTGGCCAACGTGCAGCGCGAATATGACTTGCTGACCGAAGTATGGGAACGTTCCGGCTCGCGTGAGGCTTCGATTGCACAGCTGCGCGCCGATTTGCGCAAGGTCAACGAAGCGTTGTGGGTTATTGAGGACGACATCCGGGAAGAAGAGCGCCACAAGCGTTTCGGTGAGCGTTTCATCGAGCTGGCGCGCTCGGTTTATGTTCAGAACGACGAGCGCGCGGCCGTCAAAAAGAAGATCAATTTGGCGCTGGGCTCGGAAATTGTCGAAGAAAAGTCCTATCGGGACTACCGCTGAGTCCGTGCCCGCTCAGGCTGAAACTGGGCGGGGCAAAATTTGATTTGCCGTTGCAGGCAGTTTCCAGATAACATAACTTCATGGTTTGAACAACAAAACAGGCGTTGCCATGCTCCGTAAAACATTGTTTGCATTAATAATGGCCTTTTTTGCTTCCAGCGTTGCCGTTGCCCAGGTCGATGACGATGAAGACCAGCCGCGCGGCCAGGCAGGAACACCCACCTACCACTTTATTGGTGACCGCTACCGCATTGGTGTCGGACTGGACAGCGAGTTTGACATCATTGGCGAACTTGAAGCTGCCCTGCATGAATCGGACCGTTCCGCGTTCATCCTGGACGGCTGGCTGGGCGATCGCCGCGCAGCCGGGATCAAGCTCAACTACCACTGGCTCATCAAGGCAGAAGCCGAAGAGGGCCCCGATGGTCCCGTCTACGTTGATGGCAGCGTGGCCAAGCTGTTTGTTGCGGCCGACCAGAACCAGCTGCGCGACCGCAAGCTCACCTTTGGCGGTGGCTGGGAAGGTCAGCGCTGGGCCTTTGCCGGCTACGGCATGACCGCACTGACCAGCGAACGTCTGGTCGATTCCACCACCAGCATTGAAGAGCGGCTGGTGACCGGTCAGATTGACGGCCACGACTTCTCGCGCGTGGACAACATGGAAACCATCATTGAGTGGTTTGAGGAGCCCTATGACTGGGGCCTGGGCCTTCGCGGCGAGCGTTATTTCAACAACCCGCTGGTGCGCCTGCGCGGTGGGCTGGACTATGAGAAGGGCGACTACAGCTCGTCACAGACAACGGCATCGCTGTCGCTGGACAAGCATTTTCAAAATACGCCGCACAGCCTGAGCTTCCGCACCAGCTATGCGCGCAAGAGCGGCGATTTTGTCGAAGATCGCGGCGACCTGCGCGGCACGGTGGTATACAGCTACAGCTTTGGCGGTGGCGCAAATTCCTGGCGCGCATCGCCCCAGTTTCAGGAAATCGAGGTTGAGGTGCCCGGTGAGTCGCGCCTGGAAGAGCGCGTGATCGTCAACGAGGTCACCATGACCGACCGCACCACGTTTGATTTTGACAGCTCGGCGCTCAGGTCCGAGGCAGAAGGTGCGCTTGACGAAGTCATGGCGGTGATCGAAGACGGTGGTCTGGTTGGAGACATCCAGATTGTTGGCCATACCTGCGATATTGGCACCGAGGAATACAACCAGGGCCTGAGCGAGCGGCGTGCCCGTACGGTGGTTGACTACCTGACTTCACAGGGCATTGACGCCAGCCGCATTCACTGGGAAGGCCACGGCGAGCTTGATCCGCGCTATCCCAACGACAGCGAAGAGAATCGTGCCCGCAACCGCCGCGTTGAAATCAGCTTTGTTTCGGAACGCGAAAGCACTGAAACCATCACGGTGGGCCCGGACGAGCCAGCCACCGAGATTCGCCGGGTCGAAGTACCGGTTGAAGCGCCGTGGATTCGCCGCGCGCTGCGCAACCCGGTTCGCCACAAGCGCATTGTTGACTACTATCGCTATCAGAAGAGCACCACCAGCGTGACCGAAGGCGAGATGCAGATTCACAACGAAGTGCCTGTTGCCAACGACGATACCTACACGGTCGAGGCCAATTCGGTGGACAACGTATTTGACGTGCTTGCCAACGACACCGACCCGGATGGTGACGTGCTCACCCTGATTGCCGTCAGCTCTCCGTCACACGGCCAGGCCGAGATCAGCGGCAGCCAGATTGCCTATACGCCAGATGCGGGTTTTGTCGGCACCGACAGCTTTACCTACACCGTCGAGGACGGCTTTGGAGGGGAGGCGAGCGCCACGGTCACCGTGACGGTCGAATCCGACTCCAGCAACCAGCCGCCCGTGGCCGAAGACATTGATGTCAGCACCGGCTTCAATCAGCCGGTGGACATTGACGTTCTGGCCAGCGCCAGCGATCCGGACGGTGACGAGCTGTCCATTGCCTCATACAGCCAGCCCGGCAACGGCACGGTCAGTCAGTCCGGAAATGTTCTGCGCTATGAGCCGGAAACGGACTTCTCGGGCGTTGATGTGTTTACCTATACGGTTGAGGATGAGCACGGCGCACAGGCCACGGCCAGCGTACGGGTAACGGTAAGCGAGGAGGACGACAATGGTGGCCCAACGCCTGGTGGCGACCTTGAGGCGGTGCCCGACTACTACAGCACTGCGCCGGGCGAGACCAGCATTACCGTGCATCCCATGGAAAATGACTCGGGCGAATCAATTGAGATTGTTGCCCTGCACCAGTGGTATGGCCCGCCGGCGGATTTTGAGATAAATTCCGATGGCAGCGTCACTTTCGACCTGAGCCTGGACTGCGACGGCCGCCATCACTTCAATTACACCATTGAAGATGTGCACGGCGATCAGGACAGCGCCAATATTACCGTTGTTCGCGTGAACGATGCCTCAACCGAGGCAGCGTTGGCGGAAAGCGGCATTGAGTGCCCCCTGAGTTAAACCGGCTTGTCGAAACCGGTCTGGCCACTGGTCAGACCGGAGAGCCAAACAGGGCTTTCAGTTTTTGAATGACCATGCCCGGCGTGATGAGATCCATCACGCCGGGCTTTTCAATGCGCTTGCCCCAGCGCAGCTGATCCGGCTCGCAGCCCATAAATTGGTGGGCCGCCTCGGGGAACATGTCCACGGTATGATCCAGGCTGTTGAGCGGCCCCGAGCGTCGTGCCCAGGTTGCCGCATACAGGCCTACCACCGGAGTGCCCATGGCGTCGGCAAAATGCGCCGGCCCGGAATCGGGAGTGACTACGCATGCAGCCCGCTCAAACATGGCCAGCGCCTGCTTGAGCGTGTCCTGGCCGATCAGGTCAAGCGGTTTGCTTTTCATATGCTTGCGAATGGCAAGCCCAAGGTTTTTTTCAAAGCTGCTCGGACCGCCCATGAGAATGACCGGGCGTTTGGCGGTTTCAATGATCCAGTCGGCCACCTCGGCATAGCCTGCTGGATGCCAGTTGCGCAGCGGATGGCTGGAGGCGGGGCTGATGATGACAGCCCGACTCTCTTGCGGCTGGTGCCGGTGGGCAAAGCAGCGGTCTTCATCACCAATCGGCAGGCGGCGATCAATGTTTTCGGCAGGTATTCCAAGCTTGCGGGCAAACTGCAAAAAAGCCTGTGACTGGTGCTGGAAGGGGACTGCATCGATGCGCTCGTTGACAACCAGGCCGTGACCAAATCGCGCGCGTGGAGGGTCGAAACCAATCCGTCGCCGGGCTTTTACCAGCGCGCCGACCAGTGAGGAACGCTGGGAAACCTGGGCCTGCAGAAGAACGTCGTAGCGATGTCCGCCCAGCGCCTGCCTGACCGCTTTCAGGCTTTTGAAGTAATGTTTTTTGTCAAACACAACGAATTCAATTCCCGGCAGGTCGTCGACCAGCCTGTGCTCGAGGCGGCCGATGATCCAGGTGAGCCTTGCCTGCGGCCAGGCCTGCTGAACCGCCCTGACCAGCGGCACCGTGTTGCACACATCGCCGAGGGCAGAAAGCCGGACAAGGGCAATGGATTTCGGAGTGTCAGCGGCAAAAGTTGAATTGTGGCGACGGCTGGAATCGGTCATCATGCTGGGTGAAAGTTTTGATTGAGGGGAAGGAATTGCCCGAACAGGTATTCCAGGCCGGGATGGTACGCATTCTATATGACCCGGACAGGATTGATGTTGTCAGCCCTGAATGGCTGCGCCCCGCCTTCTGGCGTCAGCGCCGGGCGGTGCTGGCCGAGTTTGCCGGCCGCGGAAAGGCGCTGGCGGTAGACAGCAGCGCGGGCCCGGCGGTGCTGCGACGCTATTTGCGCGGTGGGCTGATTGCCCGTGTCATCAGCGATCGTTATTTTTTTACGGGCTATGATCGCAGCCGCAGCTTTCGCGAGTGGCGGCTGCTGGCCAGGCTGTCAAGGCTTGGGCTGCCGGTGCCCAGACCGCTTGTGGCAAGCTGCGAGCGGCTTGGCACAAGCTACAGGGCAGCCTTGATGACCCGCCTGATCGGACCGGCAATGAGCCTGACGGAAACCGGAGATTCACTGGACAGGACAAGCTGGCGCAGGCTTGGACTGACTCTATCGGAGTTTTTCAAGGCGGGCGTCGTGCACGCCGATCTCAATGCCAGCAATCTGCTGATTGATGATCAGGGGCAGTGGCACGTGATTGATTTTGACCGCGGGCGGCTGGGCAGCGGCCCGGCCAATCCCGCACCCATGCTCAGGCGATTGTTCAGATCACTGGACAAGCATGGCATTGAAGGCTGTCGCGACCTGCTTGTTCAGTCTGTCGGGCTTTGACGAGCAAGCAGCCTGGACCTTGCCAGCCCCAGAACCGAGTCTTCGGCAAATCCCGCTTCCGTCCATGTTCCGGCCGGTTTCCCGGTCAGCAGTTCAAGTGCGGCGGGCAGGGCGGCGGCAGGGTATATGTGGAACTGATCCATGGTGCAGGCGCGTGCTATGGACTTGTCGAGAACCAATCGTTCGCGGTCAATGGCGGGGATGATCACGCCATGTCTGCTGCCAAGGCCCGTGTGTCTGCAGGCATCGAAAAAGCCTTCTATTCGCTCGTTGATGCAGCGGGTGCTGGTCAGCTGGCCGCGGGCGTTGATCCCGGCCAGAATGGCCAGTTCCTGACGGATGGACACATCGGCCAGGGCGGCCAGAATCAGACAGATTTGGCTGGCCAGCGTGGCGTCGGTATCGCCTGCGGTGATGCAGCCCTCCAGGCTAAGCCCAATATGTACGTCGGGAATTTGCTCCAAATGCAGGATTTCGGTCAGCAGCGGCAGCATGAAATTTTCAGGCGGTTGCGGCTGACCGTCGAGACTGAGCGAGATCAGCGGTTGTCTGGAGGCGGCCAGAGCCAGGCTTAGGCGGGCCGGGCGGCCAAATGCCTCGCCCGCCTGGCGGTTGACCGTGACCACATTGATTTGGCCGTGGTTGCGGCCGCCAAGACGAAGCGAACCGTTTTCAAGCCTGCGGCTGGTCTGTAGCGCTGTGGCCATGCCCGCGCGCTGGCGGATGCGGGTAAAAGCGGTTTCCACATGCTCTCTGCCGATTTCACTCAGCTCGTCTTCGGCACTGACAAAGTGTGCCTCGCGGATGATATTGGCCAGCCGGCCGGTTTGCGCGGTCAGCCGCTGCGGCTGGTCGGACAAGCGGGCACTGAGTTCGACAATTGCTTCAAGTCCGCCGCGCGAGAGTGGCGACAGGTTTTCCTCCTGGGCCAGCGTGGCAACGAACTGGCATGTTCGCCTGATGCCCTGTTCATCGCGGTCAATGGAGGGCTTCAGCTCAGCCAGCAGGTGGAACTGGTGGAAGAACTCGCTGCTCAGGGCTGCAAGCTGTTCCCACGCAAACTCGTCCCCCACCAGAATGACGCCGACATCCACGGGAACGGGCTGCGGCCTGAGCGACTGGATTGTCAGGGCCGATTCACCGGAGCGGGTTGAAATGGCCAGGGTGCCGGTGCGCAAAACCCTGAACAGCTGCCTGACGGCCGCCGGATCTTCGGCGAGGTCTTCGGCATCAATGATGACAAAGCCGCCATCGGCCTGGATAAGCGCCCCGGAACGAATGCCGTGAAATGAGGATACGGCACGATTGCCCTGTCGCCAGGCGGGGTCTATGGTTCCGAACAGGCCGGCGGTTGATGTGGTTGTGGCCTTGATGACCGGGGCGCTGTCGTTCTCGGCAGCCGCGTTGATGATGTTGACGCCATAAATCATGGCGGGATCGGCCAGGTGGGAGGTGTCGTGACCGATGCGCTTTTCAAGCACATCGTCAATCACCTCGCGCACAAAGCTTTCAACCCCGGCCGCACGAAACCGTTCGGTGACCGGATTGGTGATCTCTGCCATCAGCCGGGCGGTTTCGGTGGCTTCTATTTGCTCAATATGATTTTGCGCCTGCTGCCATATGCGCCGCACCTGCTGCGACAGGCCGCTGATTTTTTCGCTGTATGAAGCTATGCGCTCTTCCAGGCGATCCAGATCGGCCTGCGTTGCCTGTTTTCTGGCCACCATGTTCTGGAATTCATCAAGCGTGACCGGCTTGTTCATGATGCTGACCGCAATCTGCAGGCGGGCATTGGGGCCGGCCTGGCTGCGGATGAGAGCCAGTTTTTCCGCTTCCAGTTCCTCTTCAAGCGGCTTGAGCAAAATCCGGGTTTCTCTTTCGGCCGCTTCCAGCCGCGCTTCACGACGTCCGCGAACCGGATCGTTGCTGAGCACCTCAGGCAGTCGTTCGCGAACAAACAGCGCAACCCTGTGCATTTGCCGCTGAAACTGTCGCGCCTGGCCGGGCGCGAATTCAATCAGCCGGGGCTGGCTGGGGTTGGTGAAATTGTGCACAAAGCAGAAATCCCGCCGGCTTCGTGCCCTGGGTTTGAGCCTGGCAAATACGGCGTCCAGCAGTCGGTTTCGGCCGCTGCCGCGATTGCCGCGCAAAAAAACATGCTGCTTGCCGCCGGATGACGACAGCGCATATTCCAGTGTTTCATGGGCGTTGTTCTGCCCCAGCGTGCCGCGAATGACGGCAAAGTCGCTGGATGAATTTCCGCTCAGTTGATCATCTGCTGGCCGCCAGCGCAGCTGCTCCGGCGGTATCGCCCTGCGCCTGTTGTTCACGATCCCTGCCTTTTCATGATCATGGGCTCCCTGAAAATTCCCCTACGGGACACTATACCCGACCCGAATCGTGAACAAAATGCTGCGCCAGAGATTCTGCATAGCTGATCCAGGCCTCTGCGCTTTCGCGCGGCTTTTCAAGCATGGGCAGGTGGCCTGTGTCCGGCATCATCAAGGTTTTGGACTGCGGCATCAGATTGCCAAGGATAGCCAGGCTGTCTGAATGCAGAACCCGGTCGTCCCGGCCCCAGACAATAAGCGCGGGAATGTCGATGCCAGGCGCCAGCGCTTCGAGCGGCGCAGACTCAAAGCGCATGGCGGCAAATATGATTTCGGCGAGATTTTGTCTCCGGGCCGCGCGGTCTGCTGCCAGCCGCCAGACGGGGCCGGGCACCCAGGGTGGGCTGACAAAGCAATGATCCATCAGCTGTACAAAATCCCTGCGATTGCGAACCACCAGCGCATTTTTGCCGCCGTCACTGATGGTTTGCAGCAAGGGTGACAACGGCGCCTGGTGCAAACCGCCGGGATTGAGCAGCCACAACGCCCGCATGCGCTGTGGCGCGATGCGGGCCATGGTGCAGGCAACTAAGCCGCCCATGGAACTGCCGCCCAGATAAAAGCGCTCTATATCCATGACATCGAGCAGCTCCAGAACGCGCCTGGCCTGGGCCTCCATGCTGAAATCCAGTGGCTCCCGGTACCGGGTCAGGCCAAAGCCGGGCAGGTCGGGCGCAATCACCCTGAAGTGCGTATTCAAATGGCGGCCGATCCGGCTGAAATGGTCACTGTCTGCATTGAAGCCATGAAGAAGAACCAGCGGCTCGCCGTGGCCCCCGGCCAGCAGATGCCAGTCAATCCCGTTGCTGGTCACGGTGCGCGGGCGCATGCCGGCACGGGTTCGCTCCAGCGCCAGCATGAGCTGCCCGAGGGGTCGGGGCCACAGATACCAGAACAGTATCCATGCACTGATGACAGCCGTGAGTGAAAGCAGAAGCAAAAACATGGTCTGTACACGGTGTTGAGGGTTTCCGTGCCCTGCAGCTTAGCGCACAAGCGCGGATGTGAATGCCGTTAGAATGACAGTTTGTTTTTCAATTGTTGGTAACGATTGGTTATGCCAATTTTGATTGGTTCAATGGTGGCCATTGTCGCCAGCGCAAACTACCTGGTCCAGTTTCCTCTCAACGACTGGCTGACGCTGGGGGCCCTGACTTATCCAGTGGCTTTTTTCGTGACCGATGTGGCCAACCGCCGCTATGGCCCCGGGGCAGCACGAAAAGTTGTTTACAGCGGCTTCGTGCCCGGACTGCTGATATCGATCTGGCTGTCCAGCCCGCGCATCGCGTTTGCATCCGGCTCGGCGTTTTTGATCGCGCAGCTTCTTGATGTGGCCATCTTCAATCATCTGAGGCAAAGGGTGTGGTGGCAGCCGCCGCTGATTTCCACTGTTTTCAGCTCGGTGGTTGATACCGCCTGGTTTTTTGTGATTGCCTTTGTGGGCACGGGCATGCCGTGGGTGACCCTTGCTGTGGGTGATTATTTCTTCAAGGTCGGCTTTGCGCTGCTGCTGCTTCTGCCCTGGCGAATTATTGTCGCCCACGGCAAGACCTGGCGCAATCCGGCATGATGCTTGCGGCAAGGTTTTGTCGTGCCGGTGCCATGCGTATAATCAGACAACAAACCTGCTTGGGAGTAGACCGAATGTTGCGAACTGGACTGGCAGTAACGCTGCTTTTTTGGCTGACGGCCTGTGCGGTCAATCCGGTGACCGGCGAGCGCGGGCTGAATTTTTATGGCGAAGACTGGGAGCTTGAGGTGGGCGAACAGCAATACGCGCCCATGCGCCAGTCGCAGGGCGGCGATTTTGTGCTTGACGCTGGTCTGGTTGATTACGTTCAGTCGGTTGGGCAGCGGGTGGCGAGCGAAGCCGACCGGACGTTGCCCTATGAGTTTCATGTCATCAACAGCTCCGTGCCCAACGCATGGGCCCTGCCGGCCGGAAAGATCGTTGTCAATCGCGGCCTGCTTACCGAGCTGGGTTCGGAAGCCGAACTGGCGGCCGTGCTTGGGCACGAGGTCACGCATGCGGCGGCCAGCCACAGCGCCCAGGCGGCTTCGCGGGCGGCGCTGACCCAGGGCGCGGTCATGGTGGGCGCCGTTGCTGTGGGTATGGGCAGCGACAACAGCGATTATTCCCAGATTGCCATGCTGGGTGGCATGCTCGGGGCGCAGCTTGTCCAGCAGCGCCACTCGCGCGGTGCCGAACGCGAGGCCGATTATTACGGCATGCACTACATGAAACGTGCCGGCTACAACCCGGAGGCGGCCGTGGAACTGCAAAAAACCTTTGTCAGGCTTTCCGAGGGGCAGGAAGCGGGCTGGCTGGACGGTTTGTTTGCATCCCATCCCCCATCCAGGGAAAGGGTTGAAAACAACGCCAGAACCGCCGATGAGCTTGGCCGCGAAGGTCGCATGGGCAAGGCCGAGTATCAGCAGAAGATGAGCATTCTCAACCGGCTTGAGCCAGCCTACAAGGCCTATGATGAGGGCCAGAAAGCGCTGGCGGAAGAGCGTTTTGATGTTGCGCTCGGAAAGGCGGATGAAGCGCTGGCCATCAGCCGCGACGAAGCCCTGTTCCACGCGCTCAAGGGCGATGCGCTGGCCGGCCAGAAAAAGCCGGCGGCGGCCGAGTCGGCGTTTTCCGATGCGCTGGCTCGCGATTCCGGCTGGTTTTATTACCATTTGCGACGCGGCAACCTGCGCGAGCAGGCCGGCAATCTGAAGGGGGCCCGGTCAGACCTGCGCGCCAGCCTCGAGCGTCTGCAAACAGCCGATGCCCATTTTCTTTTGGGAAATGTGGAGCGTTCGGACGGCAACAGAAATCAGGCCATTGAGCATTACCGGGTGGCCGCCCAGTCTGATTCGCGCGCCGGTCAGCTGGCGCGCCAGCAATTGGCTGAAATGGGTGTGTCCAGTCAGTGAAGGCCTAGGAGCAGTCCTTCAGGGGCAGGCTGGACGATACCAGCCGGATATCCAGCCTGTCCTTGCCGCCGCGCCGCTGGAGAATTCTGACCGGCATCCAGTGGAAATCAGCGGCGTGCCATGACAGGTTCACCTTGTCCGAGCCGGGCTTTTCATCGCGCCGTATGCGAACGGTCTCAAAGCAACCGGCCGGCAGCTCAAGTGTTTCGTCGCCATCGTACATATAGCGGGCGTGCTTGATTTCGTTGCGATCAATCAGTTCAAAATCATGATTGCCGTAACGCTTGTCCGGATCAGACAGATTAACGGCCAGCTGCAGCCTGAGACTGAGCGGGTCAACCAGCCGATCGGTCAGTTCAACGGTTTTTTCACCTTTTTCGGTGCGCACTTGCGTGGTTCCCGCCTGCCAGTCGGCCTGATGCTGGAAGTGGCGGTTGTTGGCCGGTGCGTGCTGCGCATGATGATAGGTCAGCATGCGGATGCGATCACCGCGCCAGGTGAAATGGGCGGCCTCCTCGGCCGATACATTGAGCGCCTTTGCCCACCACGCCGTGGCCCGGGTGTCGGACCGGTAATACCACACGCCGCTGTCGAGCTGCTCCAGGCTGACTTCCAGCTCGCCCACCTTCTTGCCGTGGCGCAGGACTTCGTAGGTGGCTTCGTGAGCCGGCAGCGGCGCGCTTTCAGCGGCCATGACGACGTTCGGACAGGCGACCGTCATCATCAAAATCGTGGTCAAGCACAAGCGGTTTATCAAGAACGACTCCGTCAATGTGAACGTGGTCTTCGCGCCATTCGACCCGGTGGTTGAACAAAAGTGCCAGCGTGGCCGGATAGAGCCTGTGCTCCAGGGGCAGCAGGCGCTCGGCCAGCGTATCAGCCGTGTCGCTGTTGTTCACCTCGAAGATGACCTGGCTGATGACCGGCCCGGCATCCAGCTCGGGGGTCACGATGTGCACGCTTGCACCGTGCTTTTTCTCGCCGGCTTCAAGAACGCGCCGGTGTGTGTGCAGCCCCCTGTGGCGCGGCAGCAGGGATGGGTGAATGTTGATGATTTGGCCGGGAAAGCGGTTGACAAAACTGGCGCTGAGCACCCGCATAAAGCCGGCCAGAACGATATGGTCGGGCTCGAAACCGGCCACGGCGGCCGCCAGGCTGCGCTCGAAGGCGCGCCGGTCCGGAAACTTTTCGCGGTCCACGCAGACGGTATCCATGCCGGTCTGTGCAGCAATATCCAGCCCGCGCGCGTCCGGGCGGTCGGAGATGACCGCCAGGATTTGCGCGTCGAGACGGTTTTGGCTGATGGCGCCGTGAATGGCGGCAAAGTTGCTGCCGCGGCCCGACAGCAAAACAACCAGTCGCTTTTTTGCCGCTGCCGGCACGGTCAAAGAAACCGGACGCGCGTTGAGGCCTGGTCGCGGGCGGTCACGCGCCCGATGACATGCACGGGTTCGTCCAGCGCGGCGGCAATTCCGCCCACTGCATCTTGCGGCACGATAAACACGAACCCTATGCCCATGTTGAAGGTGCGCCGCATTTCCGCAGCGGCAATATTGCCCGCTTTTTGCAGCCAGGAAAACAATTCGGGCTGCGGCCATGCGCGGCTGTCTATTTCGAGTCCAAGGTGGTCGGGGACAATGCGCACGATGTTCTCGGTCAGGCCGCCGCCGGTGATGTGGGCCATGCCGCGAATGTCATGGCTGCCCAGCAGTTTTTTGACCTGTGGGGCGTAAATGCGGGTAGGCGCCAGCAGGGCATCGCCCAGGGTGGCTCCGCCCATGGGCGCGTCAAGCAGCTCGCCGCTGTGCTTGAGCACCTCGCGAATAAGCGAGTAGCCGTTGCTGTGCGCGCCGCTGGAGGCCAGCCCGAGAACAACGCAGTCGTCATCAATGGCTGAACCGTCGATAAGCCCGTTGCGCTCGACTGCGCCGACCGCAAAGCCGGCCAGATCATATTCCCCGCGGCCGTACATGCCGGGCATTTCAGCCGTTTCGCCGCCGATCAGCGCGCAGCCGGACTGGCGGCAGCCCTCGGCAATGCCGGCAACGACGGCCGTCGTGGTGTCAATGTCCAGTTCACCACAGGCAAAGTAGTCGAGGAAAAACAGCGGCTCGGCACCGCAGACCAGCACGTCATTGACGCACATGGCCACCAGGTCAATGCCAATGGTGTCATGGCGGTCAAGCTGATGGGCCAGCATCAGCTTGGTGCCGACGCCATCGGTGCCTGAAACCAGCACCGGGTCGCGAAATTTGTCGCCCAGATGGAACAGGCCGCCAAAGCCGCCCAGGCTGCCCATGACTTCGGGTCGGGAGGCGGCCGCCACCAGCGGCTTGATTTTCTCAACCAGCGCATTGCCGGCATCAATGTCCACACCGGCCTGTCGATAGCTCAGTGAGCGGGGATTGTTCTTGTCCATGGGTTTTGGCAATTCCTGGTTTGCGCGGATCAGTGGGCCGCTCGGCACAGCGCCATATTATGGCGGATTCCCGGCATCAAATCGAAGTTGACGTTGAGCACGGGCCGATTATGCGCTAGGCTTTCCGCCCAGCGGGCAGGGAGTGGACGGCTCGCGCAGTCGGATCGGACATCGGAGAACAGCTTCAAGTGAACGCAAAATCGTCGCCTGTCGTACGTCACGGGGCTTACCCGGAGCTAACCATTGCCTCCTTTCTGGTGGGCAACTTTTTGGGTGCAGTCATTGCCGTAAGTATCGGTTATGCCGCGCTTATTCTGGGGTTTTCCATCGAGGGGTCGGAGCTGGCAGCCATACTTGGTTTTGCCATTTTGCGCGGCATTCTTCGCCGCAGCTCCATTCTTGAGGTCAATATCGTCCAGACCACGGCCAGCGCCGTCAATGGCGCCTCGTCCGGGCTGATGTTCTCGGTGCCGGCGTTTTTCATTCTCGGCCAGACCGACTTTGACCCGCTTCCTCTGGTTTTTGGGGCCATGGCCGGCGCTTTCCTGGGCATTGCCTTCATCATTCCCCTGCGCAAGCAGATGATTGACTACGAGCGCCTGACCTTTCCCGGCGGCGTGGCCGTGGCTACTATTCTCAAGTCGCCGGGGGCCGGAATCAGAAAAGCCATGTATCTGGTGGGCGCCGCCGCTGTTGCAGCCATAATCCATATCATCGTCAAGATTTACGGCGTCGAATATTTCGATCTGGGCGGACTCATCGGCTTGCCCGAATACATGAACGGCATCTGGTATGTATCGCTGCTGACTGTCGGGGTGGCCTATATTGCCGGCAAGGGCGGCGTGGCCTTTATCATCGGCGGTTTTCTGTGCTACTGGGTGCTGGCACCGTTTCTCGATCTGAGCGGGCTGATGCCGGTCGATCCGGAGACCGCAAGCAGCATGACCGATCCGGACAGGCTGCAGCAGTTTTTGTACCGTCCGGTGGGTATTGGAATGCTGATTGGCGGGGCAGTGGCCGGCGTGCTCATGGCCCTGCCGCTGATCGTCACCGCCATCAAGAGCATGCAAAATGCGGCCAAAAGCGAGGCGGCACTGGCGCGCGATGAAATGCCCATCAAGCTGCTTTATTTCGCAATTGCCGGCGCGATCCTGCTGCTGGTATTCATGGCGGTGACCTCTACAGAACAGACCGGCTGGGGACGCGGCATTGTCATGGGCCTGGTGGGCGTGCTGTGGATATGGATTGCCGGCGTCATTCTTTCGGAAGCAATCGGCCGCACCAACTGGTCACCGCTGTCGGGCATGACGCTGATTGCAGTGACCATCATGATATTTATCACCCGCGGGATGGATGATTCTTCGGCCATTATTGCCGCGGTCATGGTGGGTGCCGCGGTGTGTGTGGCCATGAGTCAGGCCACCGACCTGATGCTGGACCTGAAGACGGGCTATCTGGTGGGCGCCACGCCGCGGGTTCAGCAGTACGGCCAGTTTCTGGGCGCGTGGCTGGGGCCGATTCTGGTGGTGTCGCTGATATTCATTCTGCACGAGGCCTACGGCCTGGGCAGCAAGCAGCTGCCGGCACCCCAGGGGCAGGCGCTGGCCAGCATGATTCAAGGCATACTCGGCGGCGATGTGCCGCTGGACAAGTACATTGCCGGGGCCGGGCTGGGGGCGCTGCTCAGCGTCAGCCAGCCGGGGCTGGGCATTACCGTCGGGCTGGGGTTTTACCTGCCGTTTGCCATTGTGCTCACCTACGCCATTGGCACGCTGGTGCGCGTCATCAGCGACTGGCGTTTGGGCCACAACTTTGCCGATGATGTCGGCATTCCGGTTGCCGCCGGGCTGATAGTGGGTGAGGCGCTGGTGGGCGTCGGATTTGCCATGGTCAAGATTTATCAGGGAATGGGCGCATGAAAGCGATAGCAATTGTTCTGGTGGCCGCAGGGTTTGTGGCCGGTGCGCTGATCAGCGTGCTCGAAGTTGAAACGGTTTCCTGGGGACCGTTTGTTGTCGCGCTGCTGGCCGGGTTTGCCGGCATCATCTGGTACAAGCGCCTGACGCACGCCGGCATCAGCGCCGATGAGCATGTGCAGGGCAATCTGTCCACGTTGGGCAGCGCCCTGAAAAACATTTGCATCAATCTGGACGCGCTCGTCGAACGCCGCAAGGACGTGCCGCCGCACGAATTCCGCTTTGAAATCGATCGCCTGTTTCGCGATGATCTGGACGCCTTTGCCGAGGCGCGGCATTCCATGCAGCATGCCTTCGGGCTGCGTGCCTACGCGGATATCATGAGCGCCTTCGCGGCCGGAGAACGTTATATCAACCGTGTATGGACGGCCTCTGCCGACGGTTATATTGACGAGGTCATGCGCTATCTTGAGCGTGCGCAGCGCCAGTTTCACGAGGCGCGGGACGACTTTTCCGCATTGCGCTGATTCGGCACAGCGCCGCTGTGCTATCTTTGCGTGATGCTGCCACGTTTATTGCTGATACCTGTGCTCCTTATGGCTGCCAGCCTGTTGCCGGCGGCCGATCTGTATACGGGAGAAGTGCCTGCTGGAGATGACGCCGGCAATGGCACAGCGGAAATGGCGGCGCTGGAC
>DATGTG010000249.1:0-11046 GCA_035301965.1 Wenzhouxiangella sp.
GCGGCGGATGAAGCTGCGCGTGCCGTCAATCGGATCAATCAGCCACAGGCAGCGGCCGTCGCCGGTCCGGCCGTATTCCTCGCCGTACAGCGCGTGATCCGGAAAAGCTGCGCTGATGATTTCACGAATGGCTTCCTCGGCCCTGCGGTCGGCCACGGTGACGGGACTTTCATCCGCCTTGCGCTCCACGTCAAGGTTGCCGCCAAAATACGCCATGGCTATTTTGTCGGCGGCATCGGCAGCATCCAGCGCAACGGTCATGGCAGTTTCAAGATCAATCACGGCATTCCTCTTCCTTAAAATTTATTGGTTGGGCGGCTACCAGCCCAATGCACCATCCAGCCGGATGCGAACCTGCCCGTCCGGCTGGGGTTCGCCCAGCCAGACCAGCTGGCGCAGAAGTTCGGACCGGTCGCTGCTGGCACGCAGCCACAGGTCCACCTCGTAACGTTCCTGGCCAAGCTCAACCGCGCCCCTGACCTGAACGGCGCCCGGTCGGGTCGACGCCACCCGCGCTGTCTGGCTGTCCTGGCCGGGGCGAGCTTCCAGCTCAACGGTCACCTCGCCCAGGGATTCATGAACAGTGCCTTCAAGGCGGGCGTTTTCCCACACCAGCCGGCCGTCGATCTGCGGCACCGAGCCGTCGGCAACCAGCGCCCGGCGGATATCGACGGCGAGCTGGCCGGACGGGCGCGCATTGAGCAGCCACGCGCGCGCATCGAGACGGTTGATATCAATCCTGCCCGACACATCAGCCAGCGTAGTGACACCGGGCCGGAGCAGCCAGTGGCCTTCGAGGTCAACACCGACGCCGCGCGCATGCCACTTCCAGCGGCGGCCGCCGTCCCATGCCCAGTCAATGTCCAAAGGTACAAAACCGGGCTGGCGCCAAACGGCCCGGCCTTTCCACAGCGTTCCCTGAACGTGGCGCACGTTTTCCCCGACCTCAAGCCGGGGCACCACCACCCGCGCCGGCAGCGTGACAATGATCAGGACAGGAATGACCAGCACAAGCAGCCACAGCAGCCTACGCATCGCCACCCTCCCGAACGAAGCTGACGCGCGCGTTGACCTGGCCTTCGGCCCCGGCGCGATCCACCTGGAGCTGTTTGACCCTGACGGGATAACGGCGTGAAAAGTCCTCCAGCCAGGTCATGATGTCCACAAACCCGGCGCCTTCAAACCACACCCGAACCTCGCTGGAGCCGGCCGGCTCGATGCGTTCCATGGCGCCGGCCAGGCCGGCGGCACGGGCCGTTTCATCGGCCAGGCCAAGCAGCGACCGGTCGCTGGATTCGCGCTGGTCGCGGCCGCTGTCGCGCAGCCTGTCGGCAATGGGTTCAATCGCCTCCAGCCAGTCGAGCAGCGCCTGGCGGGCGGCAATCTGTTCGCGATGGGCGGCCTGCGCCGTCGTCAGGGGCTCCCAGACCTGGACATAAACCAGCGCCGCCAGGGCCACCGCCGCCGCCAGCACAATCAGCCCGCGCTGGCGCGCTTCAAGCTGCTGCCAGGCCGATATCATGCCCCGCCTCCGCGACGAATCCGGATGCGCCCGCTGGCGCCGTCCTGATCAAGGCTGGCACCCTGCACATCGGCGTTCAGGCCCAGCGCCCGCAGGCGCTGTTCAAGCTGTTCCAGGGCCGCCACATCGGGCGCGCGCAGCGCCAGCTCAAGCTCGTCATTGCGGTAGTCCACGCGGTCAAGCTTCAGCGCTTTCTGACCATCAATGACCGGGGCGGCCTGATGCAAAAGATCAAGCAGGCCGGCCGCCTGCCCAAAACGCAGCCGGGCCAGCTCGCGCTCAGCCTGGGCCCGGGGTCTGACGATGCGCGAAATGTCCGGGAACACTTTTCTGAACTGGTGCTCCACATCGTCGGCCAGACGCTGTGAATGGCGCGCCAGGCGGTAATTTTCGACCGCAGCCAAGGCCAGCAGCAAACAAACAACCACGCCGGCCAAAACAGCAATCCAGCGCCACTGTCGCCGGGCGACAGCGGCGGTTTCCGGCGCCCACGGGCCGCTGAGCAAATTGACGCGGGCCGCTTCAGCGTTCCGGCCCAGAACAGCCAGCAGCGGCTGCCCGTCCCGCACCTGCACCAGCCGGCTTTGGTCAAGCCAGTCGGGGCGCTGGCCGCCGTGCCAGATCCACCCGGAATCGGGCGGTGCCATGGTGTCGATCAGCTCTGCGGCCAGCTCGGCGTCCAGGGCAGTAAACGACCAGTCGCCCCAGCGCATCAAAATGCGTCCTCCGCTTTCCGCCAGGGCAAGCTCACCGGGCTGCCAGGGCAGACACAGCGCATCGGGCAGCATGCGTTCAACGGCCAGAGTACCCAGCTTTTCAACCAGCTCATCCATAACCCGGGCCGCAATGCCCAGGCAGTTGAGCCTGCCATCATCGGCTCGCGGACCGACAACCACATGCTCGTCTTCCGCGCTGCCGGCAAAATGCTCTTCGGCCGCCCAGCGTGCCGCCTGCTGCAGTTTTTTGCCGCCCAGCGGAGGCAGCTCCAGGGCCAGGCCCATGCACAGGCCGGCGTCAATAAATACCGTTGCCGGGGTTTCCTGTGGCCAGTCGGCTGCCGCCGGGTCGCACTGCCCGGAACCACGCACCTGACCGCCGCGCCCAAGCTGCAGCCAGTCCCAGCTGGACCCTGCAGCGTGTACAAGCAGCTTGTCGGAACGGGCACGGGCCATTCAGGGCACTCCCTGGGCAAAAAACCGGAATCCATCATAACCTGCCATCCCGACCCCCATCAGCCGGAAGTAATTGCGCTCCGTGCCGTCAACCACCACCCGCGCAACCGCCATATACCAGTGGCTGCGCACGGCCAGCAGCAGGTGCTCTTCCGGGCTGATCACACCTGCAACCAGGGGATGCTCGACAAACCTGTTCAGATCGGAATAGGGCCCGTCGGCCTCTACGCGGCGCGCCTGGTCGATGCCCAGCCCGGAAACAACGGCCACCAACAGCTCGGGCGGCGCACTGTTGATGTTGACGCGCAGCTGGGTGTCCGGCAAGGCGCTGACCACGGGCGCCAGCACCTGCCAGGCGCTGTCATCAACGCTACGCAGCCAGCGCAGCTCGCTGGTGCTGACCATGGGAACGCCGGCCGTGCGATACGGCGGGCGATGCCGGCCGTACCAGTCGTTGGCGGCGCTGCCCGGGCGCGGCATGACGGCTCCGTCCAGCCAGTCGGCCAGCTCATCGGCAATGACCGGGCTGAGCTCAAGCTCTGCGAGCAGCCGCCTGAAAGCATCCGCGGCGGCCGCTGCCATGGCCCGGTCGGGATGTGCCAGGGCATTGACGTTGAAGCGCGCCTGCTGATCCTGCAAACGCCCCTGCACCATGCCGCCGGGCACGTCAAACGGCGCTGACCAGCCGTCGCCCAGCGCCGCTGGATCCGCATCTTCGGCCAGCGCCTCACGCAACATTTTCTCGGCCAGCCAGGTCATGCCGCTGGCATACTGCCACGAGCGCTCCGCGGCCAGCAGCGCCTCGCTGCGCGCCAGCCCCTGCCGGGCTCTTTCCAGAAGCGCTGTGGCAATGAGGGCGGCCAGCGCCGCCACGACCAGGGCAATCAGCAATGCGCTGCCGCGCTGCCTGTTACAGACGTTCATTGCAGCACCACCACCCGCCTGACCCGACCGAATGTGCGGGTTTCCACAACAGCCTCTATGGCCGCCGGAAGGCTGGCTGCCTCTTCGCCCACGGGCCATTCATCGCGCCACCGGCCGGCATGGTCCCGATAGGAAAAGCGCAGGGATTCAACGTCGGACAACACGGTTTCCGTGTGCGCCAAGCTGGCCGATGTTCTGTCTGTGACCGGCCAGGCCAGGCGTTCCAGCCCGCTGCCGCCCCGCTGCCAGCCAAAGCGCTGCAGGGTCGAGCGGCGTGAATTGGCCATGTTGACCCAGCCGGCGCGCGTGCCGGCCAGCTGATCCGGCTGTCCGAGCAGGGCCGGCTCGACCCGCCCGCCGGGGGTTGCCACGGCCCGGGTCACCAGCTGGCGCAGGTCGCTGTCGAGCCGCGCCACGGCCAGCTGCAGCGCGGCAAAGCTTTCGCTGCGCTGCCGGTGCCGCTCAGCCGCGCGGCTGAGCGTATCCAGCGCCACATAGGCGCTGGCGGCCAGAATGCTGAAAACAATCACCGCAATCAGCACCTCAACCAGCGTAAAGCCGCCGCTTTTTTGGCTGTCTGACAATTTCACAGCGGCAAAAACCCGGTATGGGCAAGCACGGGGCTGCGCATTTTGGCCGAGTCATAAACGGCCACTTCAACGCGCAGCAGCTCATCACCCGGCGCGGATTCAATCAGCATGTCCCAGTACCAGTCGCGCTGACCCATGCGGGTGCTGCCGCTGCGCTTGCCCGCCGCAACGCCCCGCTCAAGCTGCAGCTCGGCAATGGCGTTGTCGGCCACCCACAGCGCCCAGCTGCGCGCTTCCAGATCGGCCTGGCTGCCCAGCGCGCCGCTGCCGGCACGCGCCAGCGCGGCCACGGCAACTGCCACCACCACCAGCGCAATGAGCACCTCAAGGAGGGTAAAACCGGTTGCCTTACTTATAATTGTCTTTCTCATGGCCGGCTCTCTACCCGCAAACGCCCGGCCGGGGCCGATTCCAGGCTGGCGGACACCTGCTCCATGGCGACGTCCAGCCGGAAGGCCGTCAGTTCACCCAGGGGCTGGCACACCAGCTGCGGCAGCTCGGGGTCATCGCCAATCCCGACCGGGTGGCCCTCGACCACCAGATCAAGAGCAGGGCTGCCCTGCCAGCGGCGCGGATAAATGATTTTGCCGTCCGGCAGCGGCGCCCACCCCTGCGCACCAAACTGCCAGAAATCGTAACCTTCGGAGGTCAGCCGCACGCCGCGCGGCTGGGCCTGAAACATCGATTGCTCGCACTGGTGATGCACGAGAGCAGCCAGGCGCTGCAGCTGCTCGTCAGGCCCGCTACCCGAACGCAGCGTGCCCAGACGCAGCGCCACCATGGACGCCAGCACCGCCGCAATGGTCACCACCACCAGCACCTCGATGAGGGTAAAGCCGGCGGAGCGGCGTATGACCGGGTCAGTCCTGCCAGTTGCCGATTTCGGCATTGATGCCCTCGCCGCCGGCCATGCCGTTGGCGCCCAGAGACCACACGTCGATTTCTCCGTGAACGCCCGGATTGAGGAACTGGTACTCATTGCCCCAGGGATCCTTGGGCAAACGATCGATATAGCCGCCCTCCTTCCAGTTGGGCGCCGGCGGCTGGCCCGACGGCTGCCTTGTCAGCGCCTCCAGGCCCTGCTCGGTTGATGGATAGCTGAAGTTGTCGAGCTTGTACATGTTTAGCGCGGTGACCAGCGCCTGAACATCCTGCTGGGCGCGGGTCACGCGCGCACGATCGGGCTCATCCATCACGCGCGGCACCACAACCGCCGCAAGAATGCCGATAATCACCACCACCACCAGAATCTCGATCAGCGAGAATCCGCCGTGGCTGCGCAAGTTCATCCGATTCATCGTTTTGCTCATACCGCTGTTGTTTTGCAAGGCTGACATCCGCCGGTTGACACACTGTATGACATGATAAGCGCAACCGCCCGTTCAACGATACGCCCGGAGCAATCCATGCGCCACATCCGCATTCACACCCGACAGCCGCTGGCCGAGGGCGCCCGGGTTGAGCTCGACCAGGCAGCCGCACGGCATGTGGTGCGCGTGCTGCGCCAGCGCGCCGGCCAGGACCTGGTCCTGTTCAACGGCGACGGGCTTGAATATGCCGCCACCATCACGGCAGCCGGGCCCGGTGACCATTGTTCCCTGGTCGTGGGCAACAGCAACCGCCCCGCAACCGAGTCACCGCTGCCCATCAACCTGGTGCAGGGCATTTCCCGGGGAGACCGCATGGACTGGTGTATTCAAAAATCCTGCGAATTGGGCGTCACCGGCATCTGGCCCGTGTTTACCGCGCGCAGCGGCGTGCAACTGACGGCAAAACGCGCCGAAAAGCGCGTACAGCACTGGCAGAACATCGCCATTTCGGCCTGCGAGCAAAGCGGCCGCGTCAAGGTGCCAACCGTTCATTATCCGGTCGAGCTGCAAGACCTCGACTGGCCGCCGGGACAGCGCTTTTATCTTGATCCGTCCGCCCGCATCGGCCCGCAGGAAATCCAGGCGCCGCAAGACCGGGGCATTGTGATCGTCATCGGGCCCGAGGGAGGGCTTGAGCCGCGTGAAATCGACTGGCTGCAACACAAGGACAGCACCGGCCTGGCCCTGGGCCCAAGGGTGCTGCGAACCGAAACCGCCGGGCCAGCCGCCATTGCCGTGCTGCAGGCCCTGTTTGGAGACTGGAAGTGAATATAAAAACCCTGCCCGCAAACTGGCTTAAGGCCTGGCTCAAGGCCGACCAAAGTGAAATTGCCGCCATTGAAGCGGCCATGTGGGATGCCGGCGCACAGGCCGTTACCCTGGTTGACGCCGAGGACACACCCATTCACGAGCCTCTGCCCGGCAGCATGCCGCTGTGGCCGCGAACCATCGTTGAGGCGCTGTACGCCACAGACACGGATCGCGAGCTGATCCGGTCGATGCTGACCGGGGCCGGGCTCAAGGACGCTGCCTCCAGGCTTCAGTTCGACACGCTGGCCAACAACAACTGGGAAACCGCCTGGATGAATTCCTATGAGCCCATGCGCTTTGGCCACAGCCTGTGGATCTGCCCGTCGCACATCGAGCCCGACCCCGACTGGCCGCTGGTCATCCGGCTTGATCCGGGCGTGGCATTCGGCTCGGGCACGCATCCGACCACCGCTTTGTGTCTTGAATGGGTGGAAAGCCGCAACATGACGGGCAAGAGCGTGCTTGACTACGGCTGCGGCTCCGGCGTGCTGTCGCTGGCCGCCGCGCTCAAGGGCGCCAGCCGCCTGGTGGCCGTCGACCATGATCCCCAGGCGCTGCAGTCCACGGCGGAAAACGCCCGGCGCAACAACCTGGACGGGCACATTGAGGTGCTGTTGCCCAAAGCCTACGGTGAGCTGCCCGCCAATCTCAAAAAGTTCGATGTCATTCTGGCCAATATTCTGGCCGAGCCGCTCATTGAGCTGGCGCCCGTCCTGATGAACAGCCTCAAGCCGGGCGGCAGAATCGTGCTGTCGGGCATTCTGGGCAAGCAGGCCCATACGGTGGCGGCGGCCTATGCTGATCTGGGCTCCGAGGCGGTCATCAGCGAGCGCGAGGGCTGGGTGCGCATTGTGCTGACGGCACCTACAGCTTCATGACCACTGCATCCTGGCCAATCCAGAAGGCGGTGGGCTGATAAAAATCGGGCGGCCGGCCCAGCGCCTTTTCAACCTCATCTTCAATGACGGCGCGCGTGGTCAGGCAGGTGCCGTACTGATCGGCATCCAGCGATGGCGATTCGCTGCTGTGAAAATAGCGCACGCCCCCGGGCCCCAGGTCCACGCCGAATTCTTGCGCGGCCCGCTCGCCGTGGAAAGACGCCACCAGCACGCCGCCCGGCGCCACGGCTTTGGCCAGGCAGCGCAGCCATTCACCCCACCGCGACACCGGCAGGTGGCTGAACAGCGACAGCACAAACACCAGCTCGTAGCGCTCGGGGAAAACAATATCCTCCGGCTCGAAGCTGGACACCAGCCCCTTGACGCCAAACTGCTGGCGGCCAAACCCGACCGCTTCGGGAATGATGTCCGCGCAGGTCAGCCGGTCCGGGAAAAGCGGGGCCAGATGCCGCGTGAAACGGCCAAACCCGGCCGCGAATTCCAGCACGTTGTTCATTTTGAGCAGCGGTCGGTCAACGCGCTCCAGCAGCACCATCAGTTCGCTGAGCGTGCGCCAGCCGTCGGCCAGATAGGCGCGAATGGGGTCACGGGTTTCGGGCGCACTGCGGATGAAGCGAAAGATGTCGTCCTGCGGATGAATGGTGCAGTCCACGCGCATCCAGCGACCAAAGCTTTCGGCATGCCCGAGCCGCTCAAGCGCGTTGCTGGCTTCAAGGTTGCCGCGATCGCGCCTCAGGATATCCGCATACAGAGCGCCCGCCTTGTCCGGGCTGGCCGCCTCCAGTGCCGCAGCCTGTTGCAGCGTTTCATCATCGGTCGGTTTTTTTACCATGCTTCGGCCATTGCCAAATAACGCGGAAGGGACGGTTCGGGCGAGCCATGCTAGCACCGTGCGACAGCCAGTGTTAGCATTTTGCCACTCCGACCATCCGGCGTCCGACAGCGCGCAGCCATGCATACCCAACCAACCACAGAAGCGATCAGGGCCGCCCTGGCCGACAGCCGACTGGCGGCCACGCTGCACGCGCTTGTCCCTGCACGCAGCGGTGCCACCCGGCCCGAAAACATCGACACGGCCATTCATCCCGACTGCCAAATGCTGGCGCACTCCCTGCGGGCGCACAACGACGTCAATCTGGCCGTCAGCCAGTATTTTGGGGTGGCCCTGCAGCAGTACGATGTTGTGCAGCAGCTGCTTGAGTCACTGTTTTCGGAACCTGAAGAAATTGATTTTCTGGATTTTGCCTGCGGCTACGGACGCCTGTTGCGTTTTCTGGTTCACGGTCTGTCACCAAAAAACATCCACGCGGCCGAAATCCAGCCCGATGCGCTGGCCTGGGTTGGCCAGCGCTACGGCGTGAATATCCACGCCTCCGGCCCGGCGCCGCAGGATTTCTCGCCCGGCAGAAAATTCGACCTGATCTGGGCAGCCTCGCTGTTTTCCCATCTTCCCGACCCGTTGTTTGGCCCATGGCTGGCGCAGCTGGCCGGACATCTGACAGACCAGGGCGTGCTTTGCCTTAGCGTTCACGACGAAACGCTGCTGCCGCCGGACATGCGCATGCCCGACAGCGGACTTTTGTACCTGTCGGGAAGCGAAAATGCCGACCTGGATCCGGAAATCTACGGCACCACCTTTGTTGCGGCCGATTACGTCGAGCGGGCCATTGCCGGTTTTTTGCCCGGCCGCCGGATCGTCAAACGCCTGCCCAGGCTGCTGGCCCACGAGCAGGATGTTTATGTGATTGGCACGCCGGACCGCAACCTGGCGGCGCTGGACACCCTGCGCTACGGCACGCGCGGATGGCTGGACGAGCTGCGCATTGATGATGAAAACAACACGTTATATCTGGCCGGCTGGGCCGGCTCGTTTGACGGTCTGGAGTTTGACGGCGTTGAAATCAGGCTGGAAGACCGGATCGTCCGCCTGCCCTGCAGCGAACCGCGACCCGAGGTGGCAAAAGTGCTGGGCAAACCGGGCCTGGCCAACAGCGGCTTTTCGTGCACGCTGCCGCTGCCGGCAGAAACGACCCCCTGGCTGTCCATCAGCACCGGGAGCGCTGATGGAGCACGTTCACTGGTTTATGCCGGCCGGCTGCAGCGCGGCGGCCGCTGATTCAGGACTTGTCGGCGCCGTGGGCGGCGATGGCTTTCATGATTTCCTCGCGCGCCGCATCCGGGCCGTGCCAGCCGTGAACCTTGACCCACTTGCCTTCCTCCAGGTCCTTGTAGTGGCTGAAAAAGTGGCGAATGTTGCGGCGGCTGAAGGCGGCCAGGTCATCGACCGAACGGATATCATCATGCAGGGGTGAAACCTTGCTGATGGGCAGGGCCGCAATCTTGACGTCCCGACCGGCCTCGTCGGACATTTCCAGAAAGCCGATGGGGCGGCAGCGGATCACCGAACCCGGCAGCAGCGGCACGCGAATAAGCACCATCACATCCAGCGCGTCACCGTCCTCGGCCAACGTGTTGGGAATAAAGCCGTAGTTGCAGGGATAGCGCATGGCCGTGGCCAGCAGACGGTCGGTCTCGATCACGCCGGTTGCCTCATTGACTTCATATTTGACCGGCGGGCCGTCATGCGGAATTTCTATCACGGTATTGAAATCATCGGGCGGCGCAATGCCGGGCTTGATATCAAGAACATTCATGATGGCCTCTCCGGGCAAATGGACTGGTGTGAATAATCATCAAGCGCTGGGCAGACGCTCAGCGGCGCCGCCGTCGTCGGCGAATCATCGAGGGTCGCATGCTGGTGCTGGCGCCGGCCGGCAGCGGCTTGCCGTCGGCGGACGGGCGGTCATCAGCCGCCTGTGGCGGCGTCGACGGAGCAGGCTCGTGCACCGGAACCTGCCCGGCATCGTGCTTTTGCGGCGGCGGCCGGGTGGCGCTGTTCGAGCTGGCCGCAAACGGCTGCTGCGGCTTCGGCTCTGGTTCTTCAGGCTTGTCTGCAGGCTCATCCTGCAGCCCGGCTTCCGGCTCACTGGCATCGTCCAGCAGCGAACGCCCGCCAAGCTCGATATCCAGTACCTTGTCCACGCCGCGAATGCCGGCAAGCTCCCCGGCAATGCCGGCCGGGTCATTCCACCCGTCTTCGCTTTTGGCGTTGAGCTGGATGCCGTGACCGGAATCGAGCTCCAAAAACTGGTGGCTGTCAAACTGAAGACCTGCACGATTGACCGCCGAAACAGCGGCTGCCAGAATACCCGACTTGCGTTTGAGTGCCAGCGTGATAACGACCTCGGCCATGTCCGATCATCCCTCCTCATTTGCGGGCGCAGTTTCCTCTGTTTGCGTACCTGGGGGTACGGCGCGCTCGCAAGACAATATGCAAAGACCGGCGTCTTGTGGCCGGCAAACCTCTCAAGTATAGCAAGAATGAACGTTTTTCCTTACAATTGGCCGGTTTAACGGGCTTGCAGCTATCAATGCCGGCCCGCAACTCAACGCGCTTTGCGCCAAACGGCTGATCGTTCGGGAGAAAAAATGAACCAGTTGATGATCCCCCCGGTTCTCGGGGTCGTGGGCCTTGTTGTGGCCTTTATACTTTACCGCGCGGTCATGCGCTATCCGGCCATGGAAGGCCGGCCGTCGCAGATTGCCGCGCTCATCCAGCAGGGCTCCAATGCCTTCATGCGGCGCGAACTGACGCTCATTGCCATTTCAGTGGGCGTGCTGTTCATTGCGCTGGCCGTATCCGGACTGGGCATCAAAACCGCCATTTCCTTCCTGGTGGGCGCCGTCTGTTCAGCCTTT
>DATGTG010000250.1:0-2699 GCA_035301965.1 Wenzhouxiangella sp.
GCGAATGCTAAAGGTCCGGCCGCCTCCTTGCAAGTTGATCATTCGCCCGTCAGGCGCAATCAGCGCCTGTTGATCGGCGGGATGGATCTGGTGACGCTCGTCAACAAACTGCTGCGCTTCTTCAAGGCTGATGTCCGGCATGGTGGCATATATTGCGTCGGCCGAGGCAAATGCCGGATTGATCTGCCCTGATGAATGGACGGTCAACAGCGGCTCAAGTTCCCGGAACAGGTCCCAGCTCATGCCGATGACCTGCTGCAGTTCGTCGACTGAGCCAAACGGCTGGTTGGCCGGCCCGTAAGGATAACCGGCCGCTTCGTATTCGGCCAGCTCGGCGCCATACAGCCGGGGCAGATCGTCTTCATCGCGCCAGTCCTCTATGGCGTCGGCCAGATGCCAGGCTTCGGTTTCTTCCAGCCCGCGGCTGATGAACAGGTTGGTGAGCAGTTCATTGTCGGCGCTGTTGAGGTCGATCTTGCCGGATTCGTCGGTGAGCTGAATCTCCAGTTCAGCATCGCCAAAATCGATGAAATAGCTGCGCCCGTCGGGCACCCAGCGGGTTTCGATGTCGGTGTTGCGCATTTCCCAGGCGGCGCGGTGAACGCCCGCTTCGGCAATGTAGCGCGCGCGGGTGGTGTCGAACAGAAAGCGCGACTGCATGCTTTCGGTGCGCGCCAGCGCGGCGTAGGTGCC
The DNA here is from genome assembly GCA_035301965.1 of Wenzhouxiangella sp. GTDB lineage: Bacteria > Pseudomonadota > Gammaproteobacteria > Xanthomonadales > Wenzhouxiangellaceae > Wenzhouxiangella. The sequence goes on from DATGTG010000250.1 coordinate 694, forward strand.
CACCACAATGGTGAGCAGCACCAGAAACCACAGCACAACAATGAGCGCGATGCCCGACTGGTGCTTGTTCACGGGCAGATTTTCAGGCGGCGTGTATTTCATCGCCGCCGCATCCGGGAAGGCTGGCGCGGCTGCAGACGCGAGCTGCCAAGCCGCTCCATGCGTGTGGAATCGACCATGACGGGAACGATGAGATCCGGCCAGGACAGACCCGTGACCGAATCATCAAATTCGAGCATGATGCCGACAGCCAGCGGCAGCCGGGCCGGCTCTTCCCACCAGTCGGTCCAGAACGGGTCGCCGGTTTCCTCGTCGAGGTCCAGAAATATGAATTCGCCGCCGCGCAGGTTTTCCAGCAGCACGTGGCCGTCGGTAAGCGTGTGCAGGTCGTCCGACTCGTAGCCGTTGAGCATGGCGTAGTAGTACACCAGCTCCTGGCCGTTGCGGCCGCGCTCCAGGGCGAATTCCTGAACGTAGGGGCCGCCGTAGGACAGATAGCCGGGCATGGGCGACACAAAGCGGACGTGATCGTCCTCGCCCTGAAAGCGGACCTGTTCGCCGTCGTCGGTTTCCTCGATGATGAGCGACAGCGTCTGCAGCAGCTGGCCGCGCATGAACTGCTGCACCACCCGCAGGCGATTGGTCTGCTCGATGATTTCCTCGCCGGAGTTGCTGGCGCGCACGCTGGCGTGAAAACCGCTGTAGGCCATGCCCATGATGATGGCCAAAAGACCGACGGCCAGCAGCACCTCGATGAGGGTAAAGCCTCGCTGCCGGTCTGCGTGGGGCCGTGTGCAGAGACTGTGCATGGCTACATCACGTCCATCATTTGCTGCTGGCGCTCTTCCCAGTTGGTGTCTACCGAGCGCATGGTTTCAAATTCGGCCTGGCGGCGGCCGTCGTCCCAGTAAACAGTCAGATAAATGTGGTACAGCGCAATGGGCAGATCTTCCTGAAAATCCAGGATGCGGTCATCGGCCACTTCGGTTTCAATGACTTCAAGCTCCCAGGAAAAGTCGTCGTCAAAACGCCCGCTGGTGGCGCCCGGCTCGATAATGTCTTCAACGCCCAGGATGTCGAGCTTGGACTGCGCCCACAGGGCCGCCTGGGTAAAGTCGACCGAGCGGCGCGTATTGCCCACCGAGGTGGACAGGATTTGCAGAACCACGGCGAACAGCAGGGCAAACACCATGAGAGACACCATGATCTCGATCAGGGTGAAGCCCGAGTGGCGCTTGCCGGCGTGCCGCTCAATGTGCCGCTCTGGCTCAATGTATCGCTCAATGATCATCGTCTTCCCTGTACAGGCTGACTTCGCCGGTCAGCCATGACACCTCGACGGTCCAGCGCCGCTCGCCGGCCTGCAGCTCCACGCTGCCGCCGGTGGACGCGCCGTCGGGGTAAAAACGAATGCCGCCGGCGTTTTCGCCGGTCATTTCAGAGCGCGCCGTTTCCAGCGTGATGTGCAGCCCGTCGGGCAGCTGCACCGGCTCGCGGTTGGCGGCCGTCCAGCTGCGCGCGTCGGCATCGACATCAAAGGTTTTTTGCTGGCGCTGGATAATGGCCTGGCCACGGGTGTGGCGAATGCCGGCAATGACTTCGCGCGCGGCGTTGCGGATTTCGGCCCCGCGCACCGAGCGGCTGACCGACACGCCCACCACCGCAAACAGCAGCGCCACGATGAGCATGACGACCATCAGCTCGACCAGGCTGAAGCCGGCCTGGCGAGCGCGCCGGCGGGCCTGCGTCCGGGCGCGCGCCTTCAAGTCAGTCCCAGTTGGTGATATCGGCGTCGTTGCCTTCGCCGCCCGGTGAACCGTCGGCACCGTGTGACCAGATATCAAAGGAGCGGCGCTCACCCGGATAGCGGTACTGATAGGCGTTGTTCCACGGATCATTGAGGTTGGACTCCTTGATGTACGGCCCGTTCCAGTTTCTGGCGTTGGACGGCTTGCGCAAAAGCTCTTCGAGCGAGCGCGGCGGCGTGCCATTGTCAAGGTAGTATT
>DATGTG010000251.1:0-2449 GCA_035301965.1 Wenzhouxiangella sp.
ACGTTGTTGGGGTAAATGTCGGCGGGCGTTTCGGCGCGCCCGGGAAAGCGCACCACCGGAATGCCGCAGGCGGCAATGGCTTCGGTCAGCGCACGGTGCTGCTCAACCGCGCGCTGATGATCAACTTCGACATCAAGATCCATGTACTTGTTGTCGCTGGCCGACTGTTCGGCCAGGCTGAAGCTGGCCGGCTCGACCAAAAAAACACCGCGCGGGGCGGCCGGGCTGCGTGCGTCAAAACTGCCTGCTGAAATCTGTCTTTTGAAATCCGACGGTGTACGAACAATCATGATGATTTGCAAACTCCTTGGAACTGAATGGCTGCACCGCAGGCGATTTTACGGCGCTCGGGTTGGGACAATGGTCGGCGTTTCCTGCGGCTGCGCACAGACAGCGGCCCATTAACATAAAACGTTAATATAAAGCGGTGCGAAAACTGTTGGTGCAGTCATGCTTGCCGAACTTCTGTCAATCAAGTTTATTATCGTCTATGTGCTGGTGGCCTCGGCGGCCTTTGTTCACTTTCGTGGCCAGGTGCGACACCGCTTTACCCGCCAGCTGACCGACCACTCCACTTTCATCGCGCCCTACAACGCGCTCATCTATCTGTTTTCGGCCGTGCCGGCCAGGCCCATACTCGACCGCGCCGACTTCCCGGAACTGGACCTTCTTCAGGACAACTGGAAAACCATTCGCGATGAAGCGGTGGCCCTGTATGAAGACGGTCATATCCGCGCCGCCGACGGGCGCAATGACCTGGCCTTCAACACCTTTTTCAAGCGTGGCTGGACCCGTTTCTACCTCAAGTGGTACAACGACGGCTACCCTTCAGCCGAAAAGCTGTGCCCCAAAACCGTCGATCTGGTTCGCCAAATCCCAACCGTTCATGCCGCCATGTTTGCCGTGCTGCCGGCTCGCGGCCGGCTGGGTGCACACCGCGATCCGTTCGGCGGCGCGCTGCGCTATCACCTGGGGCTGGTCACGCCCAACTCCGAAGACTGCCGCATTTATGTCGACAACGAGCGCTATGCGTGGTACGACGGCGACGACCTGCTGTTTGACGAAACCTATATTCACCGCGTTGAAAACGACACGGATGATTATCGCATCATCCTGTTTTGCGACGTGGAGCGCCCGGTTCGCACCCCCGTGGTGCGCGCCATCAACCGCTTCATGATCAATCACATCGTCAAGGCGTCGGCCACGCGCAACGTGCCGGGTGAGAAAATCGGCTTTCTCAACCGCCTGTTTGTCGGCGTGTCCGCCCTGGGCGACATGTTTGCCCGCATCAAGGCCTGGAACAGAACGTTCTACTACACAGGAAAGTACGTTCTGTTCGCCCTCGCCGGCTGGTTTTTGCTCGTCAGGCCGCTGCTCATGGCCGCCGGCCTCTGGCCGCCCTGAAACCGGGTTGGCAGACTGCACCGGGCCGGCTGAACCGCTGCCGGTGCAGTCAGACTCTGGCTTCAGTAATAATTGTCGTACGGGGCGATGTTCCACACGCGCCCGGCGGTCTTTTCATCGTCCAGCGCTGCGGCCAGCTCGTCAAGAATCCGGCGCGCCACGGCCAGCTCCCTTTCGGCTTCGGCCCTGTCCTGGTACATGAATTCGTCGGAGGTTTCCGCCGGCGCCGATGCCACCTTTTGCTCAAGATCGGCAATCAGCCTTTCCTGATGGCGGCGCATGGTGGCCCGGGCCTGGTCAATCCACGCTGCCTGAACGGAGCGATTGAGATCAAGATTGCGTGCGTAGGCCTCGTGAATCTGCCGATAGATCAAATCGCCGTTTTGGCGCACATCAACAATGGCCGCCTCCAGGTCCTCGTTGGTCAGCTCATCCGGGTTCAGAGGCCTCTCCCGCCTGACCCCGCCGATGCCGCGATGGGTCAAATAGAAGGGAAACATGCTTTTGATGATCTTGCCCACCGGCATCACCGTGTTGCCGTCGGCATCCCGACCCTTGGGCTGTACGCCCTGGATGGCCGCATGGGCCGATTCGGGGCGCACGATCTCCCTGGGCGGCAGCACGCCGTGACGCAGCAGTTCACGCACGCCGGTGCCCGAAATATAAACCCTGACGCTGTCATCATGCGGACAGGTCTGCTCGGTGGCTGCGCTGCTGCAGCGCACGCAGTAGAACACCTCGTAGAAGGTCTGAATATCAATGCCGATTTCTTCGGGCGTGAACCGGCTGAAAATATCCTGGCTGGCGTATTTGTCGTAATAGCTGCCCACGCCGGCATAATCGCGCCCGACAACCTTGTGGGTGCAGCCAAAGTTCTTGAGGATCAGAGCGTGCAGCACCGCCTCGCGCGGGCCGGCAAAAACATAGGTGACGCGCAGCGGGCAAAGAATGGTTCGCGCCGGCGGATAGTACTGTTCCAGCACGCTGCGATAAGCCGCCATGCGAAACTCGTGACGGGTGTATTCGCGCTTGGCCATTTCCACCA
>DATGTG010000252.1:0-2962 GCA_035301965.1 Wenzhouxiangella sp.
GGGTGGCCAGTATGAGATGGATGCCCGAAGCGCGCGCCTTTTGCGCCAGGCGCGCAATCAGCTGCTCCACCTTTTTGCCGACAATCATCATCAGGTCGGCAAACTCGTCGATGACAACAACCACAAAAGGCAGCGGCTCCAGCACGGGCCGCTCCTCGCCCTCGGCCAGGGATGATGGATCAACCAGTGGGTCGGGGATGGGCGCACCCTTGGCGGCCGCCTCCTTGACCTTGCGATTGAAGCCGGCCAGATTGCGCACGCCTGCGGAAGCCATCAAACGGTAGCGGCGCTCCATTTCGGCCACGCACCAGCGCAGCGCGTTGGCCGCGTCCTTCATGTCGGTGACCACCGGCGTGAGCAGGTGTTGAATGCCTTCATACACCGACAGCTCAAGCATCTTGGGGTCGATCATGATGAGCCGCACCTGGTCCGGCGTGGACTTGTAAAGCAGGCTCAAAATCATGGCGTTGATAGCCACCGACTTGCCCGAGCCGGTGGTACCGGCCACCAGCAGATGCGGCATGCGGCCCAGGTCGGTCACCATGGGCTTGCCGGCAATGCTCTTGCCGAGTCCCAGGGTCAGCGGCGAGCGCGCGCGGGAATAAACCTCGGAACCGAGAATTTCACGCAGGTAGACAATTTCCCTGTTCTGGTTGGGAATTTCCAGCCCAATGACGCTCTTTCCGGGGATGACATCGACCACGCGCACGGAAATAACGCTGAGACCGCGCGCCAGGTCCGTTGACAGGTTGGATATCTGCGACCCCTTGACGCCCGGGGCCGGCTGCAGCTCAAAACGGGTAATGACCGGGCCTGGATGCACCGCCACCACTTCGACCTCGACGCCAAAATCGGCCAGCTTGAGCTCAACCTGGCGACTCATGGCCTTGAGCGCATCTTCGGAAAACCCGGCACCCCGCGCTGGCGGCTCGTCGAGCAGATCCAGCGGCGGCAGCTCGCCAGGCGACAGGTTTTTGAACAGGGGCTGCTGGCGACTCTTCTTTTTGACCGGCGGACTGATGGTCGGCTCAGCGCGCGGCTCGATGCGCACTGCCTTGCGCTTCTTGCGCTTGATGGTGTCGAGCTTGCGCACCTCCTCGCGCTTGGCCCGGGCGCGCCGACCGGCCAGCCAGTCGCGCCCTTCGGCCGCCTTTTTGACTGTCCAGGCGCCCAGTGCCAGCGCCGCCCGGCCGGTGGCATCGACCACGGCAATCCACGACAGGCCGGTAAACAGCGTAATGCCGCCCAGAAAAATTGCCAGGCTGACAAGCACGCCGCCGGTCAGGCCCAGAGTGCCCATCATGGGCGCAGCCAGCACGCTGCCCAGCATGCCGCCGCCGGGGTGACTGCCCGGTCCGGCCTGCATGGACAGCAGCATGCAGCCGGTGAGCACTGCCAGCAGCAGGCCCACCGTGCGCATGGTCCACTCGGTCAGCCCGGCCGGCTCGGCGCGCTCCCTGAGCACCCTGAATCCGGCAAAGCCGATGAGCAGCGGCGCAGCGTAGGCCATGTAGCCGAAGATCTGCAAAAACAGATCGGCCAGCCAGGCTCCGAACGCACCGCCCAGATTGTGAATCGGCCCGCTCCCGGCCGAGCGTGACCAGCCGGGATCGGACGGATGATGGCTGGCCAGGCACAGCAGCAGATAGATGGCGGCCACGGCAATGAGCAGAAACAGCGCTTCGGAAATGCGCCGCTTCATGGCCAGCACCTCGTCGCTGGCCTGCCTGTCCGTTTTGGCTCGTGTACTCACATCTGCTCTGTTTTAAAAGCCAGCCGCAAGCTGTTGATTATGCCTGCTTGAGGGCGGGATGAACAAGCTCGCCGCCGCGCACGTTGATGCCGTGGCGCAGCGACTCAACCTGGTCCCAGCCCGGCTTTGCCATGCGCTGAACATACGGCAGAATGGTGGCCGACAGCGCCTGGCTGGCCGTGCGCGGCACCGCGCCGGGCATGTTGGTCACCGAAAAGTGCGTGACCCCGTCCACCTGGTAGGTGGGCTCGGCGTAGGTGGTCGGCCGGGTTGTTTCAATGCAGCCGCCCTGGTCGATGGAAATGTCCACCACCACGGCGCCCTCGTGCATGTTGGCAACCATGTCGCGGGTCACCACCCGGGGCGCGCGCGCGCCGGTGACCAGGACGGCACCGATGACCAGATCGGCATCGGCCACGTATTCGGCCACGGTGTCACTGTAGGCATACAGCGCCGTGACGTTGGAGCCAATGGCCTGCATTTCGGCCAGGCGATCCTGGCGCTTGTCGAACACGGTGATGCGTGCGCCGGAGGCCGCGGCCAGTCGCGCGGCGTTGCCGCCGGCAGCGCCCGCGCCCAGAACCACCACGTGCCCGCGGTCGGCCGACGGAATGCCGCCAAGCAGAACACCACGGCCGCCCTGCGGCTGATGCAGAAGATGCGTGCCCACCTGGGTGGCAATGCGCCCGGCAATGTTGCTCATGGGAGCCAGCAGCGGCAGCGAGCCGTCCGCTTCCTCAACGGTTTCAAACGCCACGCCGGTCAGGCCGATTTCAAGCAGGCGCTTGGTCAGCGCCGGCTCGGCGGCCAGGTGCAGATAGCAGAACAGCAGGTGATCGCGGCGCAGGTACTGCAAATCGCCCTCAATGGGCTCCTTGACCTTGACGATGAGCTCGGCCTTTTCAAACAGCGCTTCGGCATCGGCCGCAATATGGGCACCCGCCTGCTGGTAGGCTTCGTCGGAAAAACCACTGCTGGCGCCGGCACCCGCTTCGATGTAAACCTCGTGGCCGGCTGCCACCAGGTCGCCACAGGCGCCGGGCACCAGGGCCACACGTCCTTCCTGGGTCTTGATTTCGCGAGGTATTCCGATTCGCATTTTCTTGTGCTCCTTGAGATGTATTCAGCTTGACTGCAAAGCTGGCAGAATAAACGGCCGATGCACCACCGGCCCGACTTTGAAAATTCCGGCCAACGCCCGCCAGTTCA
>DATGTG010000253.1:0-16249 GCA_035301965.1 Wenzhouxiangella sp.
GGACGCACGACCCTCAACGGCGAAGGCCTTCAGCACCAGGATGGCCACAGCCATGTGCAGGCCGGACTTATTCCCTGCTGCATCAGTTATGACCCGACCTTTGCCTATGAGTTGGCAGTGATCATGCAGGACGGCCTGCGCCGCATGTATGCCGAAAACGAGGATGTTTTCTACTACATCACCGTGCTCAATGAAAACTACAGCCATCCGGAAATGCCCGAAGGTGCCGAAGAAGGCATTCGCAAGGGCATGTATCTGCTTGAGGACTCCGGCGTCAAAAATGATGATGACAAGCCCGTTGTCCAGCTGATGGGCTCGGGCGCAATTTTGCGCGAGGTCATGGCCGCCGCCAAAATCCTTGATGAGGACTACGGCGTGGCGGCCGACCTGTGGTCGGTGCCCAGCTTCAACGAAGTCAGAAAGGATGGCCAGGCCGTTGCCCGGCGCAATCATCTCAACCCCGACCAGCCGGCCCGCACACCCTGGATTACCGGGCTGCTCAAGGATCGGCCGGGGCCGGTTGTTGCCGCGACCGACTACGTGCGCGCCTATGCCGATCAGGTGCGCGAATACGTGCCCCAGCAAGACTACACCGTGCTTGGCACCGACGGCTTCGGGCGTTCGGACACGCGCGAGAATCTGCGCCGCTTCTTTGAGGTTGATCGCTACCACGTGGCCTGGGCGGCGCTGGTGAGCCTCAACCGCCAGGGCAGGTTTGACGACGAGCGTCTGATCAAGGCGCGCAGCGCGCTCAACATCGACCCCGACAAGCCAATGCCAACGACGGTTTGAGGCCGGGCAGGATGAAAAGCTCCCGGCAGGAATGGATCATGACGGCCGTCAGGCTGCTACAGACACAGATGAGAGTGAAGCCATGAGCAACAAGCAAGAGATCAAGGTTCCCGACATTGGCGGCGGTGACAAGGTGTCGATCATCGAAGTACTGGTCTCCGAGGGAGACGAGGTCGAGCGCGAACAGTCGCTGATCACGCTTGAGTCCGACAAGGCCACCATGGAGGTGCCTTCATCAGTGGCCGGAACAATCGTCGAGCTCATGGTGAGAGAGGGCGGCGAAGTGGGCGAAGGTGACGTCATTGCCGTTGTGGAGGCGGCAGGTGAGGCATCGGACAGTCCGTCCGCTGAAGAGCAAGCTGAAACGGCGCCGGATGAAGCTGGTGAGGATGATGCTGATAAGGCCGGCGAACAGCGTGAAGAGCCGTCGCAGGCTGCAGATGACGACCGGCCCGAAGACGGGCAGGCGCAGCGTCCGCCGGCCGGCGACAGTGATGATTTGCCGCCGCCGCCCATTCCCTATGAAGCCATGGGCGAAGACCCGTCCAAAATCCCCCATGCTTCACCCGCCATTCGTCGCCTGGCGCGACAGCTGGGCGTTGATCTGAGTCAGGTGTCGGGTTCGGGGCGCAAGGGGCGCATTACCGAAGAGGACCTCAAGGGCCACGTCAAGCAGGTCATGCAGGCCGGCGGCGCACCGGCCGCTGGCGGCCTGCATGTGGCTGCCGCGCCGCAGGTTGATTTTGCCAAATATGGCGAGATTGAAGAGGTCACGCTGTCGCGCGTCCAGCAGATTTCCGGCCCGGCGCTGCATCGCAACTGGGTGTCCATACCGCACGTGACCCAGTTTGACCAGGCCGACATTACCGAAATGGAGGCGTTTCGTCAGGCCAGCAAGTCAACGGCCGAGCAGGCGGGCACCAGAATGACGCCGCTGGTGTTTCTGATCAAGGCGGTGGTCGCCGCGCTCAGGGAGTTCCCGCACTTCAACGCCTCGCTGGCGCCGGATGGCAAAACCCTGGTGATGAAAAAGTACTACCACGTGGGCGTGGCGGTTGATACCGACAACGGGCTTTTGGTCCCGGTCATTCGCGACTGCGACAAGAAGGGCCTGATTGAGCTGGCGCACGAGCTGACTGATTTGTCCGAGCGCGCCCGCGCCGGAAAACTCAAGGCCGATGAAATGAGAGGCGGCTGCTTTTCAATTTCCAGCCTGGGCGGCATTGGCGGGACGGCCTTTACGCCCATCATCAATGCGCCCGAGCTGGCCATTCTCGGTGTATCACGTTCGGAGATGGCGCCGGTGTGGAATGGTGAGGCGTTTGAGCCGCGCCTGATGCTGCCGCTGTCCCTTTCATATGACCATCGGGTCATCGACGGCGCCGATGCGGTTCGTTTTACCCGCTATCTGGCGGCACAGCTTGAGGATTTGCGGCGCCTGCTTCTTTGAGCACCCGGCGCACCGGGCATGGGATGCTGCTGGCGGCAGCGGTGGGTTCACTGCTGCTGCTTGCCTACATCTTTTCGGGCTTGATCGAGCGCCGCCAGTCGGTGTCACTGCCGGTCAGTCAAAACGTCGATGGCCGTACAGAAGTGATTTTGCAGGCCGACAGAAAAGGGCATTTTGTCGCGCCTGGCAGGATCAATGACCGGCCAGTCAGGTTTCTGGTCGATACCGGCGCCACCCTGGTGTCCGTGCCGGCCAATCTGGTCGGCGAGCTGGGGCTTGAACGCACCGTTCCTGTTGGCCTGGAAACTGCAGCCGGACCGGTCAGCGGCTGGATGACCCGCGCAGGGCAGGTGCAGCTGGGAGACATTGTGCGCCATGATGTGGCAGTCGCCATCAGCCCCGCAAACAGCGATACCGTGCTGCTGGGCATGAGTTTTTTGCGCCACCTGGATCTTGACCAGCAAGGCGGCAGGCTGCGCTTGAGAACGGCTGAAAAAGAAGAATGAAAGCGCTGAATCAGCGCGGTTCCGGTACGATTGGGTTTGTGTCTTTGTGATCCGAACATGAGGCTCGGTCCTCATGCCAGCCAGTGAGAATGTCATGAGCAACAGAAAAGAAATCGTCGTTCCCGATATTGGTGATTTTGACAAGGTGCCCGTCATCGAGGTGCTGGTCGCCCAGGGCGACAAGGTCGAGAAGGAAGACAGCCTGCTGACCCTGGAGTCGGACAAGGCCACCATGGATCTGCCGTCGCCGGCCAGCGGCCAGCTGGTGGAGCTCACCGTCTCGGAGGGTGACGAGGTGGGTCAGGGTGATGTCATTGGCATCATTGAAGTGAGCGGGCAGGCCGGCGGCAATGGCGACAGCGCGCCTGCCGGTGCAGCCGCTGAAAAACCTCGGGAGAGCGCCAGCCCTGAAAAGTCGCAGGCGGATGAAGGCCGTAGCGGGCAGGACACCTCACCCGTGTCTGCGCCTGATGCAGACCACGACCACGATTTTGACCTGCTGGTGCTCGGCGCCGGCCCGGCCGGCTACAGCGCCGCATTCCGGGCCTCCGACCTGGGCATGAAAGTGGCGCTGGTGGAGCGCCATGAAACCCTGGGCGGCGTGTGCCTGAACGTTGGCTGCATTCCTTCCAAGGCGCTGCTGCACGTGGCCGGCGTGATCAACTCTGCATCCGCGTTGAGCGACGCCGGCATTGACTTTGGCGCGCTTGAGATTGATATCGACAAGCTGCGCAAGCACAAAAACCAGGTGGTGGACAGGCTCACGGCCGGCCTGGCCGGCATGGCCAAAAAACGCGGGGTCGAGGTCATTCACGGCCGCGGCCAGTTTAGCGGACGCAATGAAATGACCATTGAGCATGCAGGCAAAAGCCGGCATGTCAGCTTCAACCAGTGCATTGTGGCTGCCGGCTCGCGCACCGTGAACATTCCCGGCCTGCCCGAAAACGACAGTCGCATCATGGACTCAACCGGCGCGCTGGAACTGGAGGATATCCCCGAACGGCTGCTGGTCATCGGCGGCGGCATCATCGGCCTTGAGATGGCCTGTGTCTACAGCACGCTGGGTTCGGAAGTGACCGTGGTTGAAATGATGGACCGGCTGATTCCCGGCGCGGATGCCGATCTGGTCCGCCCGCTGCAGCAGCACCTGAAGAAAAGCGGCATACGGATATACACCGGCACAAAAGTGGTTGAAGTGGAGGCGGGGCGCGATGATCTGGCCGCGCAGCTGGAAGGCGGAGACGCCCCGGAAAGAGCGCGCTTTGACCGCGTGCTGGTCAGCGTTGGGCGTCGCCCCAACGGCGACAGGATCAACGCCCAGGCCGCCGGAATCGAGGTTGACGACAAGGGCTTTGTAAAGGTTGACGGCCAGATGCGCACCAACCATGCGCATATTTTCGCCATTGGTGACATCGTCGGTCAGCCCATGCTGGCCCACAAGGGCTCGTACGAAGGCAAGGTGGCGGCGGAAGTGGCCGCCGGGCACAGGCGTGCTGCCGATGCGCGCGTGATTCCCTCGGTGGCCTACACCGATCCGGAAGTGGCCTGGGTTGGCGTGACCGAAGAGCAGTGCCGCGCCGACGGCATCGAATACGAACTGGGCAAATTCCCCTGGGCGGCCTCCGGGCGCGCTCTGGGCCTGGGCCGCAGCGAAGGCTTCACCAAGCTGATCTTTGACCGCAAGAGCGATCGCCTGATCGGCGCCGGCATTGTCGGCGTCAACGCCGGCGATTTGATTTCAGAACTGGCGCTGGCCATCGAAATGGGCAGCGTGGCTGCTGACCTGGCTCTGACCATCCATCCTCACCCGACCCTTTCGGAGTCGGTCATGATGGCCGCAGAAGTGCACGAAGGCACGATAACCGACCTGTATTTGCCAAAGAGTTAACATCGCGGCGCCGCGAGCCGGCAGGCCGCGGCTTCTCCCGCTTGCAAAAGATCGGATGATGTTCCTATTATACGAATGGGCCCTGCTGAAGCTGCGCCATACCGCACAGTATAGTGGGTCACAAATCCATCTCTGCCTTGGGGAGAACTCTGATGAAGTCATGCCGATTCCTGGCCCTTGTTCTGGTGCTGCTGTGGCTGGCCGGCTGCGGCGGCAGTTCCAGCGTGGATCGCACCGCGCCGCAGGAGCCTGCAGAAAGACCTGACGGAAGTCCCGTCGACGGTGTTATCACCGCTGTATTCGATCCTTCGGGCGGCGAAATTCCGTTTCCCAACAGCCTGCTGCTCTCCGGCAGTGATGACCTGACGCTGAATATTCCGGTGGCTGATCCGGGCGATTTCGGCGATCCGGCCGTGGCCATGAACGCGCTGGACGGCTTCAGCACGGTGGCCCCGTGGACATTTACCTTCAGCGCTGAAATTGACCCGGACAGCGTTGTGCCCGGCAGCAGCGTGCGTTTTTATGAGGTCTCTTTTGCCACCGGCACAGCCGCGGTCACCGGCGTCAATCGCGAGCTGGTGCCCGGCCAGGAGTACGTGGCCACCGTGGCCGGCTCGGACCCTTCCGGGCAAACCGTTGCCATTGTGCCGCTTGTGCCGCTGGCGGAAATGACCGGCTACATGGCCGTTCTCACCGACGGCATTTTGGACACCAGCGGCAACCCGAGTACGCCGGATCAGCCGTATTTTCTGGCCAAGCGCACAGAGCCCCTGCTGGATGCAGACGGCAACAGCACCGACCCGCTTCTTGACACGCCAACAGCCCAGGCGCTTGAGCCGCTCAGGCAGCTGGTCAATACCCACCTGGCCGCAGCGGCGGCACAAGGCGTGTCGCCGGACAGCGTGGTGGTTTCCTCAACGGCCACCACCCAGTCGGTCACGCCGGTGCTGTCCATGATCAGGTCAGCCATGCGCCCCACCCAAAGCAGGGTGGCGCAGGCCTGCCTGGCACCCGACAGCTGCCTGACCACCGCCGACGTGTTGCCGCCCGGGGCATCGCCGGGCATTGCCGACCTGTACATGGGCGCCGTCGAGCTGCCCTATTTTCTTGGGGTGCCTGCGGCAGACAATCCAACGGCACCAATTACGGATTTCTGGCAGGCCGAGCCGGGCAACTACATGCCGCCGTTTGACGAGCTTGGACTCAGCCCGGAGTCAACCAATGTCACCGTGGCCAACCCGTTTCCGGTTGAGACCGCGCGGGTCATGGCCCCGGTACTGATGACCGTTCCAAACGAGCTGTCGGGGCAGTCGCAGCCGTCTTCAGGCTGGCCGGTGGTTATTTTCCAGCACGGCATTACCGGCGACCGCTCGCAGATGCTGGCGCTGGCCGACACCATGGCAGCGCAGGGCTTTGCGGTTGTCGCCATGGACATGCCGCTGCACGGCATCACCGACCCGTCCAGCCCGCTTTATGTGGGCAACACGCCTTTTGGCGAAATTGCCACCGAGCGGACCTTTGATCTGGACCTGCAGGACAACGACACCTCGGCGCCGGGACCCGACGGCCGGATTGACGATTCAGGCGCCTGGTTCATCAATCTGCAAAGCCTGCTGACCTCGCGCGACAACCTGCGCCAGGCCCAGGTCGACCTCTCGACCCTGGCGCTCAACCTGCCGGACATCGACCTTGACGGCGACGGCGTCAGTGATTTCGACGGCTCGAATATCAGCTTCATCGGGCTGTCGCTGGGCTCCATGGTCGGAACACCGTTCCTTGCCGTTGAGCCAACCGTAGGCAACGGCGTGATGTCGGTGCCCGGCGGCGGCGTGGCCAACCTTCTGGCCGGATCGGAAACCTTCGGGCCGGTGATTCGTTCAGGCCTGCAGTCGGCCGGTGTCGAGCCCTATTCGCCCGACTACTATCAGTTCCTGCTGGCTGCACAAACGGTGATCGATTCGGCCGACCCCATCAACTGGGGCCAGGCCGCGGTGGCCCAGAACAGCATCCTGCTTCAAGAAGTGCTGGGCGACAGCGTGGTGCCCAACGCGGTTGAAGGCGCACCGCTGTCGGGCACCGAGCCGCTGATAAGAATCATGGGCCTTGATGCCATCGCGGAGACCACGCAGGACCCCATGGGCATACGCGCTGCCACGCGGCTCAAATCGGGCGGGCACGGCTCGCTGCTTGACCCCGGACCTGACCCGGCAGTGACTGCAGAAATGCAGGGACAGGCCGCCAGCATGGTCGCATCGGGCGGCGGAATGGTCGTTATCGGCGATCCGTCACTCATCCAGACCGATTGAACAGGAGACTCAAGAACATGAAAGGCCAAGCATTTAAAGTCAATCGGTATCACACCGGTATCAAGGCCGGTATCCTGGCCGGCGCGCTGGCGCTGGCGATGCAGCCGGTTCAGGCGCTGGACTTCAGCACCGACAGCGCGTCCATCAGCTGGGATACCACCATCAGCTACGGCATTGGCATGCGCATGTCCAAGCGCGATGACGATCTGATAGCCAAGGCACACTTCAACCCGCTGATTTCGCAAATGCCGCTGGAGGCACAAATTGCCGCACCCGGCCGATTTTCAGCCAACTCCGATGACGGCAACCTCAACTTCGACCGCCACGACCTGATTTTCAACCAGGCGCGCATCAACACCGAGCTGGCGATTGACTTTGACCGTTTCGGGTTTTTTGCCCGCGGGAACTATTTTTATGATTTCACGCTGAACGACATGGACGTGCTGCCCAAAAAGGCGCGCGACTATGTCGGGTCCCGCGCCCGCCTGCTGGACGCCTATGTATACGGCGATATCCCCATGGGCGATCGTTATTTGTCCATGCGTGCAGGCCGGCAGGTGGTGAGCTGGGGAGAAAGCACTTTCCTGGGCGGCGGCATCAACAGCATCAACCCGGTTGATGTCACCGCGCTGCGCACCGCCGGGGCCGAGCTCAAGGATGCCTTCCTGCCGCAGGCCATGCTTTGGGGCAGCCTCGACTTCACGCAAAACCTGTCGGCCGAGGCTCTGTGGCTGGCCGAGTGGGATGAAATGGAAGCCGAGCCATCCGGCACATATTTCGCCAGCAGCGACTTTGCCACGGCCGGCGGCAGCTACGCCATGCTCAACTTCGGGCTGGTGCCGCAGCCGGTGCGCAACCCTGATCTTTACCAGCCGGTGTGTGCGGAAGGCAACTATGGCGCCAGCGACAGCGGCCTGCCGCCTGAGCTGGTGGCGGCCGGGTGTGCGGCGTCCTTCCCGCGGGCCGAAGACAACAAGCCCGGTTCTGGGGGCCAGTACGGGGCGGCACTGAGGTATTTTGCGCCGTGGTTCGGAGACACCGAGTTTGGCCTGTACTACCTGCGCTACCACAGCCGCCTGCCGCTGCTTTCGGGCCGCGCCGTCACCGGTGCAGCGCCGTCCTCGGGCGCGGTGATTGTCGAATACCCGGAAGATATCAATCTGTTCGGCGTCAGCTTCAACACCAACCTGGCCGGCTGGTCGGTGGGTGGTGAAGTCAGCTACCGCAACAACCTTCCCATACAGATTGATGACGTCGAGCTGCTCTATGCCGGCCTTTCGCCACTCAATGCCGCCATCCCCGAACCTTACAACCAGTTCATCAGCCAGCTGGGCGACTATTCGCCTGGCGAGTACATTCAGGGCTACGAGCGGCGCAAGGTTTCGCAGGCCCAGGTCACTTTCATCAAGGTGTTTGGACCAGGCAACCTGGCGGCTGCCAATGAACTGTCTTTTGTCGCCGAGGTGGGTACAACCCATGTCTGGAACCTGCCTGACCCTTCCGAACTGCGCTTTGAAGGCCCGGGCACGGACACGTTTGGCGGCCCGTCGCAGGAAACCGGCGGCAATTCGCGCAGCCCCACAACCACGACAAGCGGTTTTGTCACCAAAAACAGCTGGGGTTACAGACTGGCGCTGGCGCCTTCCTACAACAACGTTTTCGGCTCGGCCTGGAACATGACCCCGTCACTGGCGTTCAATCATGACGTCAGTGGGGTGTCGCCCGGCCCTGGAGGAAACTTTGTCAAGGGAAGAAAGCAGGCAACGGTTGGCGTAAGTTTCGACTACATGTCGCGCTGGCAGGCCGGTCTGTCTTACACCAATTTCTTTGGTGGTGGTATCAACAATCTGCTCAGGGACCGCGACTTTGTGTCGGCGTCGCTGAGCTATTCATTCTGAGTCGAGGTTACTTATGACAATCAATTTAAAAACCCTGCGCCGGACCGCATTTGCCACCGCTCTTGCCAGTGCAGTTCTGATGGCCTTCCCGATGACGGCCGTGGCCGATCAGGCAGCCGGCAGCCAGGATGAGCCGGTAGAAGCGGCTCGCAATCCGGCCGTGCCCAATGCCGACTTCGATTTCATCGTGCCGCGCACCGAAGCCAATATCGACAGGCTGGGCAGCGAACTGACGCCCATGGGCTCCCTCAAGGCCGGCAATGAAGACGGCACCATTCCGGAGTGGACGGGACTGGGCAGGGACGACTGGCCGGCAGGTTTTGAGCCGGGCGATCGCCATCCCGATCCGTTTGCCGACGACGAGCCGCTGTTCACCATCACGTCCGACAACTACAAGGACTACGCCGACCAGCTGTCAACGGGGCAAAAAGCCCTGTTTGAGCGCTATCCCGACACCTACAAAATGAAGGTGTACCCGAGCCGGCGCACGGCGTCGTTTCCGCAGAATGTGTACGACGCATCGCAGGACAATGCCCGCACCGGTCGCCTGGTGACCGAGGGAAACGGCGTTGAGGACGTCTACGAGGGCTTTCCGTTTCCCCTTCCCCAGAACGCCTACCACCTCATCTGGAACCACAAGATGAAGTACAAGGGTGTGGGCATGCGGCGCTGGAACAACCAGGCCATGCCGACCACGTCCGGGTCCTACCAGCTGATTCGCCTGCGCGAGGAAGCCCTAGGGCTTTACTGGAAGGAAGGCATCACCATTGAAGACACCGACAACGTGCTGCTGTATTTCTTCCAGGAAGTCGAGTCGCCGGCACGCATGGCCGGCAATATCCTGCTGGTGCATGAAACCCTCAACCAGATTGAGCAGCCCCGCCAGGCCTGGGTATACAACCCGGGCCAGCGCCGCGTGCGCCGGGCGCCCAACGTGGCCTACGACAACCCGGGCACGGCATCCGACGGCCTGCGCACCACAGACATGACCGACATGTTCAACGGCGCGCTGGATCGCTTTGACTGGGAAATCGTCGACAAGAAGGAAATGTACATTCCGTACAACTCCTACCAGGCGCACAGCGGTGATATCAAGGTGGACGATCTCATTCGTCCCAATCACCTCAACCCGGAATACATGCGCTATGAGCTGCACCGGGTATGGGTGGTGGAGGCCACGCTCAAGGAAGGCACGCGTCACATCAACCCGCGCCGCACGCTTTATCTTGACGAGGACAGCTACCAGATTGCGCTGATGGACCATTACGACAAGCGCATGGATCTGTGGCGGGTGTCCGAGGCACATACCATCAACTACTATGAAGTGCCGACCTACTGGTCAACCATCCTGACTCATATGGATCTGCAGTCCGGACGCTATCTGGCCGACAGCCTCGACAATGAGGACAGCGTGCCCGATTTCTTCCTTGAGCTGAAGCCGCGTGACTATACGCCGCAGGCACTGAGAGTGCGCGGCCGGCGCTGATTCGGCACCTGTCGAAACCCCAAAAAGCCGGCTGTCCGCCAGCCGGCTTTTCTTCCGGGAGTACTGCGGATGCGCATGAGCAGGCTGTTCTTGTTCCTTTTTCTGGCTTTCCCCCTTTGGCTGCAGGCCCAGGATGAAGCACACCAGCCGCGCCCGGCGGTGCAGGCAAGGCTTGCCGACAAGGCCCTGCTGCTGGATGTTATCAACACCGGCCAGCAGTTCGTTGCCGCCGGCGAGCGCGGCATTGTGCTGACCTCCGGGGACGGGCAGCAGTGGACGCAGGCGGAAACCGTTCCGGTGCAGTCCACGCTGACCCGGCTGGCTTTTGTGGGTGAGCAGCTGTGGGCGGTTGGGCACGACAGCACCATCATTCACAGTTCGGATGCAGGCCGAACCTGGTCGCTGCAGAACTTTGAGCCGGAAAATGAAGAGCCCCTGTTTGACGTGCATTTTTTTGATGACCGCAACGGCCTGGCCATTGGTGCCTACGGGCTGATTCTGCACACTGATGACGGCGGGCAATCCTGGCAGCAGGCCTATATGGCCGACGAGCTGACCGGTGAAGCCATTGACTGGCCCGATGTGGAACAACGTGCAGCGGTGGGTGAAGATGACGACGATGGCCTGGAAGAGGACGACGATCTTTATGACTCGGCGGCCGACTTTGACCGCGGCTGCTACGAGTTTCTGGAGTGCCATCTCAACGCGCTGGTGGCCGTTGACGGCCAGGGTTTGATGATTGCTGCCGAGGGTGGCTACGGCTTTCGCAGCGAGGACGCCGGCCAAAGCTGGGAAAGTTTCCGTTTTCCCTATGCCGGCTCCATGTTTGGTCTGGTGGCCGTCGGGAGTGAGATTCTGGCTTACGGGCTGCGCGGCCATGCCCAGCTGACAAGCGATTTTGGCCGCAGCTGGCGCGAGCTGGACACCGGCATCAGCTCCAACATCATGGGTGCGGCCGTTACCGGCTCCGGCCAGGTCATGCTGGTTGGAAACGGCGCCAGCATTCTTGCCTATGATCCGGCCACGGATCAGTTTACGGCTTCCCAGAACCAGCTGGGCAATGACTACGCTGCAGTGGCTGTGCGCACTGACGGCAGTCTGATTGTGACGGGCGCAGGCGGAATAAAAAATGAATGAATCGGGATCCCTGGCGCAACGGATCGCAGCCGCTGTTTTCAGCATACGGCCGCTGATCCTGCTGCTGTTTCTGGCAGTGACCGCTGCCATGGTTTATTACAGCACCCAGCTGCGAGTGGACGCAGGCTTCAAGAAGCAGCTGCCGCTCGGGCACGAATACATGCAGACCTTTTTGGACTACGAGCGTGAATTTGGCGGCGCAAACAAGGTCATGGTGGCGCTGGTGGCCCGTGACGGCAACATGTTTACCGCCGAGTTTTTCGACGCACTTGAGAAGGTCAGCAACCAGGTCTTTTTCGTGTCCGGGGTGGACCGCTCCAGCGTACGCTCCATTTTTACGCCCAACGTCCGCTTTGTTGAAATTGTCGAGGATGGTTTTGCCGGCGGCGATGTCATCCCGGCTGATTTCTCGCCGGCACCGGACATGTTCAAAACGGTGCGCGCCAACATCATAAAGTCTGGAGAGGTGGGGCGGCTGGTATCGGAAGATTTTTCCGGAGCCATGGTGGAGGCCAACCTGCTGGAGGAAGACCCGCACACCGGAAAAACCCTTGATTATCAGGAGGTGGCCGGCCAGCTGGAGGCCATTCGCAGCCAGTTCGAGGATGACAATCATGAAGTCCTCATCATCGGCTTTTCAAAGATTGTGGGTGATATCGCCGATGGCGCGCGCAGCGTGGTTGTCTACTTTGGCGTGGCGTTTTTGATTACCGCCCTGCTGCTGCTGCTTTACTCCCGCTCGATATGGCTGACCGTACTGCCGCTGGTGTGCTCGGCAACGGCCGTCATATGGCAGCTGGGCCTGCTGAGCCTGATGGGGTTTGGCATCGACCCCATGAACATCCTGACGCCGTTTCTGGTGTTCGCCATTGGCGTCAGCCATGGTGTTCAGATGATCAGCGGCTGGAACGCCGAAAAAATGTTTGGCGGCCGCTCACCGGTAGATCTGGCCCAAACGGGCGTGCGGCTGGAAGACATTGAGCCCGTGTCCAGCCTGGCGGCCTCAAAAGCGGTTTTTGTGCGCCTTCTGGCGCCCGGTGCCATAGCGCTGGCCAGCGACACCATAGGTTTCTTGACCATCCTGCTGATCAAGATCAGCATTATCCAGGAATTGGCCATCACCGCCAGCATTGGCGTGGCGGTCATCATACTGACCAACCTGGTGCTGCTACCGGTCCTGCTTTCGTATGTGCGCCTGCGCAACGAGGACAGAATGCGTCGCAGCCAGTATGAAAAGAGCCAGCGTCCCGTCGCCATGTGGAATTTCATGGCGGCCTTCACGCGTCGAGATGTTGCCGCAGCCGCCGTGATTGCCGGCGTGGTTCTGTTTGCCGGCGCCTGGATCAAGTCGCATGACATGCAGATTGGCGATTCCCAGACCGGGGTGCCCGAGCTGCGTGAAAATGCGCGCTATAACCAGGATGCGCGCGCCATCCAGGAAAAGTTCTCGCTGGGCACCGACATTCTCAACGTGATCGCGCAGACTGAAGCCGATGCCTGCACCGAATCATGGGACATCATGGACGCCATTGACCGCTTTGCCTGGCAAATGCGCAACGTGGAAGGGGTGCAGCGCGTCGTGGCTCTGCCCATGGTGGCCAAGGTGGTCAATGCCGGCTGGAACGAGGGCAGCCTGCGCTGGCAGATTCTGCCACGCAACAAGTTTGTCATGCGCCAGAACCTGCAGGACATTGGCACCGACACCGGCCTGCTCAACAGCGACTGCAGCGCCATGCCGGTCATGATTTTTGCCCGCGACCATCGCGCCGGAACCATCAACCGGATTGTTGAGCGCGTCCATGCGTTGCAGGATGAAATACGTGTTGACAAGGATGTCTACATTGCCACTCGCGCTCCGGCCCATGAACAGTGGGCCGAGGATGAAGACCACGCACCGCTGACCTTCAGGCTGGCCACCGGAAACCTGGGCGTCATGGCGGCCACCAACCAGGTGGTGCAAAAGGCTCAGACGCCCATCCTGCTGTACGTGTATGGCGCCATCATCGTGCTGTGCCTGATCACCTTCCGCTCCCTGCGCGGAACGCTGTGCATCATTTTGCCGCTGGCCCTGGTCAGCTATCTGGCCTACGCGCTCATGGCGTTTTTGAATATCGGGCTGAAGGTCAACACCTTGCCGGTGGTGGCTCTGGGGGTGGGCGTGGGCGTGGACTACGGCATTTACATTTTCAGCCACATGAAGCGTTTTCTCGACGCCGGCCTCAGGCTGGATGACGCTTATTACCGCACCCTGCGCCTGACCGGGCGGGCTGTGTTCTACACCGCGCTGACGCTGGCGGTGGGCGTGGGCACC
Source organism: Wenzhouxiangella sp. (assembly GCA_035301965.1). Taxonomy (GTDB): domain Bacteria; phylum Pseudomonadota; class Gammaproteobacteria; order Xanthomonadales; family Wenzhouxiangellaceae; genus Wenzhouxiangella. The sequence goes on from DATGTG010000253.1 coordinate 13,775, forward strand.
TGGCTGTTCTCCGACCTCAAGTTCCAGGCCGACATGGGGCTGCTGCTGGCTTTCATGTTTTTGTTCAACATGTTTGGTGCGGTGCTCCTGCTGCCGGCCCTGGCGCGCGTGCTGCTGGCCTGGCGCGAACCTGCGCAGGATGCCTGAGCAGGGGCGTGCCAGCCGGTCGCATTGCGGAATTGGTCGACAGACATGACCGGACGGCTGGAAACACCCGTGGTTGCGATGTCATCCGGCGGCAAGGACAGCCTTTACATGGTGCACAAGCTGTCCCGCCAGCAAGGGCGGCGCATTGCAGCACTGCTGACGCGCGTGGATGAGGAAAACGGGCGTGTGCCCTTTCACGGCGCATCAAGGCCCCTGCTGCAGGCCCAGGCCGATGCGCTGGGGCTGGATCTGTATACGCTCGATCTGCCTTCAGGATGCAGCAATCGCATGTATGAAAAGCGCCTCGAGCAGGCGCTGAAACCTTTTTTGGACAAGGGGGTTGATGTGCTGGCCTGCGGCGATCTGCACGTGGTCGAGGGCCGCCAATGGCGCGAGAAAAGCATGGCCGGCATGGGCTGGAGAGCCGTGTTCCCGATCTGGAAAACCCCGCTTTCAGGCATGCTGGATGTGCTGGAAAATGAAGGATGGGGCGCAACCGTTTGCTGCGTTGACCTGACGGTGCTGCCGGAGGACTTTCTCGGCCGGAACTACGATCGGGCATTTGTTAATGACCTGCCGCCAGGCGTGGATCCGTTTGGCGAAAACGGAGAATTCCATACCTTTGTGCACACGGCGCCGGGCTTTTCGGCGCGGGTCGGGCTGGCGACGGGTCAGCGCCGGCTGACCCACAGCGGGCAATTTCTGACGCTGGAGCTGAATCCGGCCTGATCAGTTCGCGGTTTCAGTCACCAGTTCGCAAATGAATTCAATGCCCTCGATGATGCGCAGATTGGGGCGCACCAGCAAGTCGGCATCCACAGCGACCAGCCGTGTCCGCTCACGGTCTACAAGCCGCGATTCCTCCCATTTGGCAAGCGCTGCCGCAGACTCGTCGCTGGTACCGGCGATGATGAAATCGGGCTGGCGGTCAATGACGGCCTCGCGGTCAACGGCGGCCGCTTCGGTGTCCAGGTCGTCGAAGATATTGTGCGCGCCGCAGGTCCTGAACACCTCGCTGATCACGTGGCGGCCTCCAAGCGTAAACAGGGGCTGGGCTGAAACCTGATAAAAAATGGATGCAGGCGGGTTGTCTTTGTAACGCTCGCGCAGGCGCTCCGTTTTGTTGCGAAAGCGGTCGGCGATTTCGCGAGCGGGCCGGGCAGTCTCCAGGCGCTGGCCGAGCAGTTCAACCGCTTCGGCAATTTCGTCCAGGCTGCGCGTTTGCAGCCACAAAACCTCTATGCCCAGTTTTTCGAGCTGTTGGCCGACCGCTGCCGGCGTGCCGCCCGACCAGGCCAGGGCAAGTTCGGCTTCCAGGGAAAGTATGGCCTCCATGTCAAAACGGAAGGCGCTGCCTATGCGCGGCAGGGCCTTGGCTTCTTCGGGCCAGTTGCTCCATTCAACCACGCCCACCAGATGGTCCTGGGCGCCGATCTCGTACACCAGCTCGGTCAGGTGCGGCGCCAGGGTCACGGTGCGCATTTGCCCATCGCCGGCGGCGACTGACGAGCATACAAGCAGCGCAAGGGCAAAGCCGGACAGCGCCAGCCGGACGAGCAAGCCAACAGGTTCAGATTTGGTAAACATAGGTCAGAGTCAGGGTCAAAACCACCCACAGGATAAGCATCAGCGGCACGCCGACGCGCACAAAGTCATTGAACTTGTAGCCGCCGGCGTTCATGACCAGCAGGTTGGTCTGGTAGCCCATGGGCGTGGCAAAACTGAAGTTGGCGCCAAAAAGAACGGCCAGAACAAAGGGCTCAGCCGGCAGCATAAGCTGCTGGGCCAGGCTGATGGCAATGGGTGTGCCGATGACGGCGGCGGCGTTGTTGGACACCACGTTGGTCAGCATGGCCATGGCGAGCATCAAAAGACCCAATATGGCCCACGAGGGAATCCCGAAACTCAGCGCCAGAAAAACCTGGGCCAGCCACTCGGCACCGCCGGTGCGCATCAGGGCCACACCCAGCGCCAGAGAGGCAACAATAATCATGACCACCTGCACCGACAGGGCCTGCAGCGCATCCTGCCAGTTCAGGCAGCGCGTCAGCATCATGACCAGCACGCCGGCTACAGCGCCCACGGTGATTGGCATGATGCCAAAGGCGGCCAGGATGACAACCAGCGCCATGATGGTCAGGGCCAGGGGGGCCTTGGAGGTTTTGGGCAGGTTGACCGACCCGTCCAGCACCAGCAGGTCGCCACCGGCCTTGAGCTTTTCCAGCTGCTCGCCCGGAGACTGCACCAAAAGAACATCGCCTGAGCGCAGCACGGTATTGTCCAGGCTCTGGTTGCGCCCCTTGGTTTCGCCTTCCTGGTCAAAGCGAT
>DATGTG010000254.1:0-2685 GCA_035301965.1 Wenzhouxiangella sp.
ATACTGGGCCAGCACGTGGGTCTGATCGCCAACCAAATCCTTGATCACCGGCAGGCTGGGCAGGGGATAGACGTGAACCGGCTGCCGGAGTTCTTCGATGGGCTGGGTGCAGGCCAGCCAGTTGCGGCCGTTGATGTTCATGGAGCATGAGCCGCAAACCCCCTCGCGGCAGGAGCGCCGGAAGGTCAGGGTCGGATCGATGTGATTCTTGATGTAAATCAGCGCGTCGAGCAGCATGGGGCCGCACTTGTCGACATCAATGGTGTAGTGATCCAGGCGCGGATGCTCGTCAATGCCCGGCTCGTAGCGATAAATGCTTAGCGTGAGCGGGCTTTTTGCATCTTCGGGGGCCGGCCAGCGCTTGCCCTTGCCTACGTGCGACGGGCCCGACAGCCCCAGGTTGCGCGGCACCGGGAAACGGCCCGGCGAATCGGTCAGCGGCCGGTCGGCCGAGCGGTTGATGATGAAACGGCGTGGGTTCATTGGTCCTCCTGATGCCCGGATTCGACTCCCTGCTCCCCGAACTGCTCGAGCCTGGCGGGCGGGCTGCCGGGGTTGATCTGCGCCTGCTGGCGTTCGAATGAATCCGCCAGGCGCCGAAACTCGTCGGCCAGCGCGGCCACCACGCAGGGCTCGCCGCGCACGCACGGGCAGATTTCACCTTTTACGCTGGCCAGCACGCTGTCCGGGTCGGCGGCCTTTTCACGCAGTTCTTCAGGCCCGTATTTGCGCGCCAGTTCCACCAGCCGCGCAAAGGGTATGGCCGGCGTGTAGCCATCGGTACGCATGCGACTCTCCGTTCAGGCCAGGTTAGCTGACTCCAGTTTACATCTTTTGCGGGCCGAATCGAAAAAAGAATGAAAACTCAGGCGTCCGGGGCCAGCACCGTCACTTCATGCCCGCGCTGGCGCAGCTTTTCTATCAATTGCCGCTGGTGCTGGCGATCACGGGTTTCGAGCTCCAGGGTAATGGCGGTCAGGCCCACCGGCACATTAAGCTCGCCGCGACGGTGGCGCACATCGCGCACGTTCATGCCCAGACCGGCAACCTCGTTGATCAGGCCGGCCAGATTGCCCGGACGGTCGGGGAGGGTGACCACAATGCTGAGCAGACGGCCGCTGGCGCTAAGCCCGAAATCTATGGACCGGCCCACCAGCGACATATCGATGTTGCCGCCGGAAATCACGCACGCCACCCGCTCATTGGCCGACAGCGAAACGCGGCCTTCAAGCAGAGCCGCCAGCGCGGACACCCCGGCGCCCTCGCCAATGGTGCGCGTCAGCTCCAGCAGCCTGACAATGGCGCGCGCAATGGCGTTGTCGTCCACGGTAACGATTTCATCCACATATTGGCCAATCACCTGGCGAGTCAGCCTGCCGGGCGCCTTGACGCTGATGCCGTCGGCAATGGTGCGCGCGCCAGGCTTGAGCTCGTCAAAGCCGCCGGTTTCAAGAAAAGGCTTCCAAGGCGCAACCTCCTCGGCCTGGACGCCGACAATGCGAATGTCCGGGCGCTGCAGCTTAAGGCCCAGCGCCACGCCGGCCAGCAGCCCGCCGCCGCCCAGCGGCACCACGGCGGTGGTCATGTCTTCGAAATCTTCCAGCATTTCCAGTCCGCAGCTGGCCTGGCCGGCAATGATGTCCCAGTCGTCGTAGGGCGAAATGAAGGTCAGCCCCTGTTCGGCCGCCAGCTCGTGGGCGCGGTCGGTGGCTTCTTCAAGCGTGGTGCCGATCTGCTCGATGGTCGCCCCCAGCGCGCGGCAGGCGGCCACCTTGGTCATGGGCGCCGTTGTGGGCATGACCACCGTGACCGGAACGCCGTAACGGCGCGCGGCGCGCGCCACCGCCTGGGCATGGTTGCCGGCTGATGCGGCCACCACCCCGCCGGTGGAACCCTTGCCGCCTTCGGCCAGCAGCGCCAGCTTGTGGCTGGCGCCGCGCATTTTGAACGAACCCGCCGTCTGCAGGTTTTCATGCTTGAGGCGCAGCTCCACGCCGGCCGGCTCGTCAAGGCATTCAACGGGCGACATGGGTGTGTGCACAATCTTGCCGGCGATCAGATTGCGCGCCTGGCGCAGGTCTTCAAGTGACAGTTGATCGGTCATGTTTGCTAGCGGGTTGAAGTCAGCGCTCTATTTTGACAGCTTTGCGTCCGGCGGATGAAACTGCAGCGCGTCGACCAGCGCCCGCGCCCGCTTTTGTGCCGCCCTGTAGCCGGCTTCCCACTGATCTGACCGGGGTGATGTGAGCGCAAGCTGCAGCACAAGCTCGCGCATGCGCCCATACTCCTCCGCCAGCTGCTCGTAAGCGGCCCTCGGCACCAGCTCCATTGGCCGGTCCTGGCAAATGCCCAGGCAGGGCTGCGGTGCTTCAATACGCCCGCAGCCAATGCATTCCCAGGCCTGGATAAACTTCGGTTTTTGAACAGTCATGGCCGAACTCCCGTCTTTTCTGCAGCACGCCGTGCGCGTTCGGGAATGTAGAATACATCTTTGCGGAAGCGGGCACGTAACTTAATGGCAAACCGCCATCGGCAAACCCGACTAGAATTGAAGCGCGGGCAGCCTTGTTTGCAACCTGTCTGTCCGCTGCAGCACAAACACGGTAAATGCCATGATCAAATGGGTGGTTGCGGGACTGATTCTGGCCGGCTTCGTTGCCAGCGTTCTCTACGTTCATTTTCGCG
>DATGTG010000255.1:0-4009 GCA_035301965.1 Wenzhouxiangella sp.
CTGCAAACAATTCGAGGTGATTTGAATGAGCAGGCTCAGAATGATTCAATTCAGGACATGGGTGTGGTACTCGCTGGCAGGCGCAGCGGCCCTGATTCTTTTCACCGGGCTGGTTTATGGCGTCGAACAGGGCGAGACGGACTTTGAGATCATGTTTCCCGAGGAGGGCGCCACTGTTTCCAGCCCGGTGGCGCTGGAAATATCCGTGAGCGGCGCTGACATTGGACGCCCGTCTGCGGGCCTTAACCATATTCACGTGGCGGTCGATGACGGCAAGGCAAGATCCATTTATGAGACAGGCCCTATCAGCCTTGATCTGGAGCCGGGCGAGCATACCATCATGGTTGAAATTGCTGGACCCAATCACCGCGCCTTGCTGCCGCCAAAAGACGTGACATTTACGGTTGAGTAACCGGTCTGAACCGGCTGCCGTATGGCTGAAGCGGAACGGACTGCTGACGCGCTGGCTGCATGGTACAAATGCGCTGACCGTGCTCATTCTGCTGTTTACCGGCCTTGCCCTGGGCGACCGGTTTGGCGACGGCCTTGTTGAACTGTCGGGCGGGCATGAGCTGATCAACGATGTGCACCAGTGGCTGGGCACAGGCTACACAGGCGCAGCGGTTGTTCTGGGCCTTGTTTTTGCGCGCAAAACGGCCGGCCTGTTGAGGGATGTGGCTGTTTTCAGGCGCGCCGACCGGGCCTGGATGCCGGCCTTTGCGCGCCATTATTTCAGGCCCGGGCATCATGCGCCGCCCTTTCATGAAGGCCGGTTTGATCCGGCACAGCGGCTGGTTTTTATCGGCCTGACTGTCAGCCTGGTGCTGGTGGCCGCCAGCGGCATCGTGCTGTTTGCTTTTGTTGACATGAGCCGGGCTGTTTTCATGTGGACCATACGGACGCACATCGCCGCTGCCTGGCTGCTGATCATCTCCACAATTTTGCATGTGCTGGCCGGGCTGGGCCTGCCGCGAACCCACCGCGGGCTGGTGCGCGCCATGTTTGGCGATGGCCGGGTGCGGCTTGGGCTGGCGCAAACGCTGTGGCCGGGCTGGGTCCGCGGGCAGCAGCATCAAAATGATCGGGCTGATGAGCTTTCTGGCGACGATGGAAGGCAGTAGCCGGCGCGGGCGCGGCAAGAATGCACACCCGAGGGCAGCCGTCTGCCTTGAAAGCCGCTACAAATACAGCCAGTAGTCAATCAGCCTGTCGCCCCACAGCAGCGCAACCCAGCCGGCGGCCGCCAGCCAGGGCCCGAAGGCCAGCGGAATGTCCTTGCTGCGCCGGGCAACTGCCATCATGGTGATGCCGGCTGCAGCGCCCATAAAGGACGACAGCAGAATGATGAGCGGCAGCATTTGCCAGCCCAGCCAGGCACCAAGGGCCGCCAGCAGCTTGAAATCGCCATAGCCCATGCCTTCCTTGCCTGTGGTCAGCTTGAACAGCCAGAACACCAGCCACAAGGTCAGATAGCCTGCCATGGCACCGATGAGGGCGTCTTCAATGCCGGCAAAAAGCCCCAGCCACAGATTGATGGCCAGGCCCAGCCAAAGCAGGGGCAGGGTGATGTGGTCCGGCAGCAGCTGGTGGTCAAGGTCAATGCCCGATGCGGCAATCAGCGCCCAGGTGAGAATGATGGCGGCCACCGCCTGCGGGCCGGGGCCGTAAACCAGAAAGACCGTGAGCGTGAGCGCTGCGGTCAGCAGTTCAACCAGCGGATAGCGCCAGGAAATGGGCTTTTGGCAGTGCCGGCAGCGGCGTTTCAGGATCAGCCAGCTCAGCACCGGAATATTGTCATGCCAGGCAATGGTATGGCCGCAACCGGGGCAGGCCGAACGCTCGCTGACCAGGCCGGGCGGTCGGGGGTTCTCGTCATTCCCGCTTTCGAGCTTCAGCAGTTCGCGGCACTGGCTGCGCCACTCGTGCATCAGGCGTGGCGGAAAGCGCAGAATAACAACATTCAGAAAGCTTCCAACCAGAAGGCCCAGAATGAAAACGGCGGTCCCGAGGACCGCCGGGTGAACAGCTGCCAGTGCCGCAATCATTACATCACTGCCGCCATCTTGAATATTGGCAGGTACATACCGACCACCATGCTGCCGACAATGCCGCCGATGAACACGATAATGATGGGTTCAAGCAGGCTTGAAAGGGCGTCAACAGTGTTGTTCACTTCTTCTTCGTATACGCCGGCAACGTTGTTGAGCATTTGATCCAGAGAACCGGCTTCCTCGCCAATCGCTGTCATCTGGACCATCAGCGGCGGGAAGAGCCCGGTTTGCTGCATGGAAAGCTGCAGCGAATGCCCGGTTGAAACATCGTCACGTATGGACAGGGTGGCGTTTTCGTAAACAATGTTGCCCGTGGCGCCGGCCACTGTTTTAAGACCTTCCACCAGCGGCACACCGGCTGAAAAGGTGGTGGCTAGGGTGCTGGCAAAGCGCGACAGCGCCGATTTTTCAAGCAGCGGCCCGATGATGGGCAGCTTGAGGGATACCCGGTCAAGCATTTCGCCAAAGCCCCGGCTGCGCTTTCTGAGCTGAATGAAACCGATGACTGCGGCCACAATGGCCAGCAGGATCAGCCAGCCTTTTGCCTGCAGGTAGTCGGATACGCTCACCAGAAAGCGGGTAAAGGCCGGCAGGTCGGCACCGTAGCTTTTGAACATGTCTTCAAACTGGGGAATGACCACCACCAGCAGCAGCGCGGCCACGCCGATGGCCACGGCAATGACGGCCGCCGGATAGAACAGCGCCTTCTTGACCTTGCCCTTGATGGATTCAATGCGCTCGCGGTAGGTGGCCAGCGAATCAAGAACCTCTTCCAGCACCCCGGCGCCTTCACCGGCGCGCACCAGGCTGACGTACAGATCATCAAAATGAACGCGATGCTTGCCCAGGGCTTCGGCCAGTGTGTTTCCTGCCTCGACATCGGTTTTGACCGTATTGACCAGCTTTTTCATGCGCGGGTTTTCGCTGGCCTGGGCGATGATATTGAAGGCCTGAACCAGCGGCAGGCCCGCGGCCAGCATGGTGGCCAGCTGGCGCGTAAAGGATGCAATGTCCTTGGCCTTGACCGGTTTTCCGGCGCCGCCAAACAGCGGCTTGGGCTTGCGCCGCACGCGGCCGGGTACAATTCCCTGCTGCCTGAGTTCGGCCTTGACGACCATTTCGTTTCGGCCGGTGCGCTCTCCCTTGAGCTTTTTACCGCGCCGGTCCTTGCCTTCCCACAGAAAGGTTTCCATCTCTTGCCGGGTTGTCGACATCGATTGCCGCTCCTGATTCCTCTTTGATGTGCAGAGCCTGAAGCCAAATCTGCACAGTTGTCCCTAATAAGGTGATTTTGCAGACAAATCACAAAAAACGCAAGGTGAGTCCGAACGTTGCGGTTTGGCCGCCGGGCATTAGGGGCTCTCGTCTGCAACGACGGTCACTGTTTGTTGCCAAAACTGCCGCAAGAGGCCTTGCGCAGGCCCGATAAGCGGACAGATCCGGTTTGGCCGTGCCTGGATTATGGTGTTTCCACGGGTGTGGCCGAAAAGTCTTTCCGGATTTGTTTCGCCTGTAAACAGCGCCGGGATTCATCAGTCCTTGGTCACGCGATTCATTTCATTCAGGCTGATCATTCCCTGCTTGACCTTGTTGAGCGCGGCCCGCCGCAGGTCAATAACACCCTCTGTGTCAGCCTGGTGGGCGATTTCTATGGCCCCGCCGTTGTTGAGAATGATCTTTTCCATTTCTTCGGATATGGGCATGACCTGGAAAACGCCGGTTCGGCCCTTGTAACCGCCGGTGCACTGATCGCATTCACCCGGGCCGTAAATCCGAATGCCTTCGGCGATTTCTTCTTCTTCAAAGCCGATGGCCAGCAGCTTTTCCTCCTCGACCTTTTCCAGCTTGCGGCAGCTGTGCAGGGTTCGTGCCAGGCGCTGGGCCAGGACCAGATGCAGGGTTGACACAATATTGAACGGCGCCACGCCCATGTTGACCAGGCGCGCCACGGTGGCCGG
>DATGTG010000256.1:0-3156 GCA_035301965.1 Wenzhouxiangella sp.
CGGCTACAACCTCAAGGTGGTCAACGACCGCCCCGACCTGGCCATTGATCTCAACACGGCCCGCGTTCTGGTGCACTTCGAGGACGACTCGGAGTTTCTGCTGCTGGACGAAAACCACCCCGTCCATTTTTATGAGTCCGCGCCCGACCGCGCCCGCCGGGGTCGAATCGAAGCGCTGATGACGCAGGCGGGCATCGACCGCGAGCCGCAAGGCATTGAATACAGCAGCCTGTACGCCGGGCCGTCGGCGCTCGATGACGAAATCTTCACCTGGATGATTTCACAGCCCGGCCTGAGCTTTGACGTTCTGGAGCGCACCCGCCCCATCGTCGGCTGGCTGCGCGGCGTCCGCGCTCCGCAGCGGGTTGACCAAATGGTGGCCAACACGCTTACCGGCATCGTCCATTTTCACGACATTCCCGGGCGCGGCACGCTGGATTTTGAAACCTGCTTCCGGACGCTGGCGCGCAGCGGCTTTTCCGGCTACGGCGCCATCGAGCTCTATCACCACATCGAATCCTGGCAGACCGCCCTGGACGACAGCCGGCAGCACCTGCTGCCCCTCATCGATGCGGCCGGAGCGTCCTCATGAACAACCTCATGAATAACATGAACAACTCTGCAACCCACGACCTGTCGACCCACGGCTGGCCGACGGCCTTCATCGGCGAGCTCGACCACCGCATACTGCGCGCGCCCGGCGTCAAGCTGCGCTCCGTCCGGCAGGGCGCAGCGGGCGACCAGGTGTTTTGCGTCGACCTGCGCATCCGCCGGCCCAACGCCGACGAATTTCCGCCCGTTGCCGTGCTGCATTCCATGGAGCATTTCCTGCTCGAGGGTTTTCAGCGCCTGATGCCCGATCACTTTGTCTCCGTCGGCGTCATGGGCTGCCGCACCGGCTTTTATCTGGTGTTCATCAACGAGGGCCGCGCCAAAGTCATTTGCGCCGTGCTGCAAACCCTGCTGGCCGGCGTTGAACAGGCTAAAGCCGTCCCGTACGCCCGCATCGACCAGTGCGGCGACTACATCAACCACAATCTGGACGGCGCGCGCCGCCTGGCCGCCGAGATCCTGTCCGGGCGCGAGCGCTGGCTGGAGGCGGCATGAATCAGCCCGCCAAACGCTGGCCGGTCCGCATCGAGCGCCGCATGCGCTGGGATGTCATCGAAACGCCCGACCTGTTTGCGCCCGACAGCACGCAGCTGCTGCGCTACGGCCGGCCCGACGCACGCCGCCGCTTTGTGGTGGTGGACGCCAACGTGCTCGCCCTCCACGGTGACAGAATCCGCGCCTGGTTTCGCCACCACAACCTGAACGCGCGCATTGTGGAATGCCCGGCCGGCGAGGCGCGCAAGAACCCGCAGACCTGGCTCCACCTGGCCCGCCGGCTGGATGAATTCCCCATCCACCGCCGCGCCGAGCCCGTCATTGCCATCGGTGGCGGCGTGCTGACCGACGTGGTCGGCTTTCTGGCCGCCACCTACCGGCGCGGCATTCCGCACATCAAGGTGCCCACCACGCTCATGGGCTACATCGATGCCGCCCTGGGCATCAAGAACGGCATCAGCTTCAACGGCCGCAAAAACCGCCTGGGCAGCTTCGAGCCGCCGCTGGCCGTGCTGCTCGACAGCCGCTTTCTGGCCACCCAGTCGCGCCGCCACCTGCTCGACGGCGTGGCCGAAATCCTCAAGCTGGCCACGGTATGCGATGCCGCGCTGTTCGAGCAGCTGGAAAAACACGGGCCCGCCTGCGTCAACAACCATTTTTCCGGCCCGCGCGGCGCCGGCATTCTCAACCGCGCCATCGACGGCATGCTCGCCGAGCTGGTGCCCAATATGTACGAAGACCGGCTGGCGCGCGCCGTGGATTTCGGCCACACCTTCAGCTACGGCCTGGAAACCCGCCACCCCCGGCGCCTGCTGCACGGCGAGGCGGTGCTGCTCGACATGCTGGTGTCGGTGGCCGTGGCGCAGCGCAGAAACCTGCTTTCAGCCGCCGGCGCCGAGCGCTTCTTCTCCCTGGCCGAACAGCTGGACATGCAGCCCGACCTGGCGCTGCTGGACGCCGACCTGATGTGGCAATCGCTGCTCGACCGCGTTGAACACCGCGACGGCCGCCAGAACGTGCCCCTGCCCGACGCCATCGGCCGCTGCGTATTTGTCAACGACATCCGCCGCCGCGAGCTGGCCGATGTCATCCCCGTTCTCCGCTCCCGCATGGACACCAACAATGAACCAGCCCTTGAATATTGACCCCGAAGAAATCGGCAAATTCGACCGCATCAGCCAGCTGTGGTGGGATCCGCACGGCAAGATGGGCATGCTGCACGTCATCAACCCGCTGCGCGCAAGTTTTATTTTCGATCACGCTGAAATCAGCGGCGCCAAGGTGGTCGATGTCGGCTGCGGCGGCGGCATTCTCACCGAAACCCTGGCAAAAGCCGGTGCCGACACCACCGGGCTCGACCAGTCGGAGCTGACCCTGTCCGTGGCGCGCCAACACGCCGATGACCACGGCCTGAACATCAACTACCGGCTGCAAACGGTCGAACAGCTGGCCGACGAAATGCCGGGCCGCTTCGATGTCGTCACCTGTCTGGAGATGCTCGAACACGTGCCCGACCCGACCGCCGTCATCAGCGCCTGTTCGCGACTGCTCAAGCCGGGCGGCAAGGCCGTCTTTTCCACCATCAACCGCAGCTTCAAGGCCTGGCTGTTCGCCATAGTCGGCGGCGAATACATCCTGCGCCTGCTGCCACGCGGCACCCACCAGTACCGCATGCTGGTCAAACCCGCAGAAATGCGCGCCGGCGCCCGCGACGCCGGGCTGCGGCACATCCAGAGCGCCAGCCTGATCTACAACCCGCTGACGCGCAAATTCCGCGTGGCCCACAACCGCGAAGACGTCAACTACATGGCCGCTTTTGTAAAGAAGAACTAAGGACTTAAAGAAGGACTCAATCGCCATGCGCCGTTTTCTCGCCCTGTCGCGCACCAGCCACGGCCTGCTCGATGTCGCCATGCCCGGCTTTGCCGCCCTGCTGTGGCTGGGGCATTTCCCCGCCCTGCCGGTGCTGACCGTCGCCCTGGTCACCGCCGTGGCCGGCTACACCGCCATCTACGCCCTCAACGACCTGGTGGGCGTGCGCGTCGACCG
>DATGTG010000257.1:0-13630 GCA_035301965.1 Wenzhouxiangella sp.
AAAGCGTGCGCCCGCTTCAGCCAGCTGTTCAACCAGTTCGGGATCCACCTCGGCAACCTGCTGCATGTAGCGGCTGTAGCGGGCATGCAGCACCCGTCCCGGGAGCATGTCGCCCGGCCTGTGGCCATCCGCTTTCATTTCCGGCCGCTTGCGCAGCATTTCGGGGGTGACTTCAAACAGTTCGTCCATGATGGGCGCCGGGCCTTTTTCCCTGGCCAGCTCCAGCCCCGCCTGCCAGCCGGTCATGGCCATCTCGCGCGATACGCGCTCGGTGAATTCCAGCGAATCGGGCTGGCCGTAATGCATCCTGAGCATGGTCAGGGTTGAGCCAAGCCCCAGAAAGCCCATGCCGTGGCGACGCTTGCGCATGATTTCACGGCGCTGTTCTTCCAGCGGCAGGCCGTTGATTTCTACCACATTGTCCAGCATGCGCGTAAACACGTGAACGGTTTGGCGGTAATCGTCCCAGTTGAAGCGTGCCTGGTCGGTGAATGGATCATCGACAAAGCGCGTCAGGTTGATGGAGCCAAGCAGGCAGGCTCCGTAGGGCGGCAGCGGCTGTTCGCCACAGGGGTTGGTTGCGCGGATGTCCTCGCACCACCAATTGTTGTTCAGCTCGTTGATGCGGTCGATGAGCACAAAGCCGGGCTCGGCATAGTCGTAGGTGGACGACATGATCATGTCCCACAGGTGCCGCGCCTTGATGGTGCGGTAGATTCTGCACGCCACCAGCCCCTCCTCATTGACGATGTAGCCCTTGTGGATGGGCCACTCGCGCCACAGCACCTGGCTGCTGTCGTCAAGATTGACCTCCTCGGCCTCGCTGTTGAGCACGGGGAACACCAGCGGCCAGTCGGCATCGTCAGCCACGGCCTGGACAAAGTCGTCGGTGATCAGCAGCGAACAGTTGAACTGGCGCAGCACGCCGTCCTCGCGCTTGGCGCGGATGAAATCCATGACATCGGGATGGGAGACATCGAAGGTGGCCATCTGCGCGCCGCGCCGGCCGCCGGCCGATGAGACGGTAAAGCACATCTTGTCGTAGATATCCATGAACGACAGCGGGCCTGAGGTGTAGGCGCCCGCGCCCGACACGTAGGCGCCCCTGGGACGCAGCGTCGAAAATTCGTAGCCGATGCCGCAGCCGGCCTTGAGCGTCAGGCCGGCTTCGTGAACCTTGGCGAGGATGTCATCCATGGAGTCGCCAATGGTGCCGGACACTGTGCAGTTGATGGTTGATGTGGCCGGCTTGTGGTCAAGCGCGCCGGCGTTGGACGTAATGCGCCCGGCCGGAATGGCGCCGCGCCTCAGGGCCCACAAAAACTCGCGATACCAGTGCTCGCGCAACTCATCGGTTTTTTCGACATTGGCCAGCGCGCGGGCCACCCGCCTGAACGTGCCGTCAATGTCCTGGTCAACCGCTCCCCCCGATTTTGACCTGAGACGGTACTTCATGTCCCAGATGTCCAGCGAAGCTTCCTGAAAGGCAATATCCGGAAGCGCAGACGTCAAAGCTTCTGCCGTAACACTCATGCCGCAACCTCTTGATAATGTAAGAATTGACTGGAGTTGTGCACAGCTTGCTAACAGCTGATGCACAACCCCTTGTGTATAAATACTGCGCAAGGCACAACATGTAGTGCCGCAACGCCCACTTTACGCCCGATGATAAAAAATCTCAAGTGCGGCCAGGGCAGATTTCATGAATTTCAGCGCACAGCTCGCACAATGGGTTTGCCGACACTGAAAATGCCTTGCCTGGGCTGAAACTGCCCGGCAAGACTGCGTAATCTCCAGGTGATATCTGGATCAGTCGGCTTCGGGCTTCAGATGGCGCTCCATCAGCACCCTGACGCCCTTGCGGGCGCTCCAGCCGCGGTAGAGAATTCCGTGCACCTGCTCGGCGATGGGCATTTCCACCCCGGCCCGGCGGGCCAGGCGCATGACTTCCTCGGCGGTCTTGATGCCTTCAACCACCTGGCCGATTTCGGCAACGGCCTCGTCAACGCTGCGGCCGGCGCCCAGGGCCAGGCCGAGGCGACGGTTGCGCGACAGGTTGCCGGTGCAGGTCAGCACCAGGTCACCGGCGCCGGCCAGTCCCATCAAGGTGTCTTCCTCGGCCCCCAGCGCTCGCCCCAGGCGACGCATTTCGGCCAGGCCGCGGGTAATCAGGGCCGCGCGGGCGTTGTCGCCCAGCTCCAGTCCGTCGGCCATGCCGCAGGCCACGGCAATGACATTCTTGACGGCACCGCCCAGCTCGGCACCGACCAGGTCGGCGGTGTAATAGGCCCTGAAGCCGGAGCCGTGCAAAAGACCGGCCCACAGCTGACCGAACTCCGGCGTGGTGGCACCAGCGGTCACGGCCGTGGGCAGACCGCGGGCCACCTCGTGGGCAAAGGACGGCCCGGTAATCACCGCCAGCGGAATTTGAGCGCCGACAAGCTCGCGGGCCACTTCGTGCAGCAGCCGGCCCGTGCCGGGCTCAAAGCCCTTGCTGGCCCAGGCCAGACCGGTTTCCACATTCACATATTGCGCAATGCGTTCGACAGTCGCGCCAAAAGCATGGCTGGGAACCGCCACCAGAATGTGGTCGGCACCGGCGCAGGTTTCATCCGGATCGGCGCTGACCTGCAAACTGTCGGGCAGCCTGCAGTCGGGCAGATAGCGCTGGTTGATGCGGCTGTCTTGCATGGCGGCCGCCTGGGCCTGGTCGCGTGCCCACAGGCGAACGTTGTGCCCGGTGCGGGCCAGCTGCATGCCAAGCGCGGTGCCCCACGAACCGGCACCCAGTACGGCAACAGTGGAAACAGTCATGGCGGGGCGGCCTATTGCTCCTGGTTATCAGGCTGTTGCTGGCGCGCGTCTTCGAGCCGCTGACGGAAAATGGCCTCGAAGTTGACCGGCTGCAGCGGCGGCAGGAAAAACCCGCCGGCGCTGACCAGGCTGCCGATCTGTGAGCGGCAGTATGGATACAGCACGTCCGGACAGAGGACGTTGAGCACATAGGGAAGGTGCTGCTCGCTGAAGCCGTCAAGGTGGAAAAAGCCGCCGAACTGGACTTCGCACAGAAAGGCGGTGTTTTCACCCTGCTTGGAGGTTACGGTTACCGACAGAACAACGTGATGGCGACCCTCGCCGGCCTCTTCATTGCGCTGCGACAGGCTGACATCAATTTGGGGCTCGCCGCCCTTCTGGTCGAGTTTCGTTATGTTGGGAGCCTCAAAGGAGGCGTCCTTGAGATAAACGTGCTGCACGGTCAGTCGTGCATCCTGCTGTTGTTCTGCCATGGTTATCCTGGGGTTGTCCTGGTTGGTCAGTAAAATGAAATTGGAGCTGGCCGGCCGCGGCAATGCCGCAGGGCCGGGTTCGAATCAGCCGCTTTTGCGCTTCTTGTTTTTCTTGCCTGCGCCGGCAGATGCACCGGGCCGGGCCACCGGCTGTTTGTCGTTGATCCAGCGGGTCAGGCCGCCGCCGAGTACGTGTACTTTGGTGAAACCCATTTTTGTCAGCCGGCCGGCCATCTGCGGTGCCACCTGGTTGCTGCGGCAGTAAACCAGCAGCGGTCGTTCCTTGTCCCCGGAAAGCGTCTGGTTGCCGCTTTGAACCTGAGACGGCGGTATGTGAACGGCGCCGCGAATGTGGGCGCGCGCAAAATCGGTGCCGCTGGAGACATCAATGACCAATGGATCATCCTGGTTCAGAATGCGCACGGCTTCAAGCGTGCTGACCTCCTGCCAGGCGCGAAACAGTCGGCTGATTTCATGAAACACGAGCGCAATGACCGCAACCACCAGGGCGCCGGTCAGCACCATGTGGTTGCCCGCAAATTCAAAAACCTGTTGCATCGAAGCAGTCCGGCTGAAAATCCAAACGGCCCATTATCCTTGATCTGGCCCTTCCTTGCCAGCATTCAGCGCAGCAGCTGTGGGATAATTGCCCGCAGGCAATCACCAAAGCACCCCTGCCATGTCACACCCGCGACCTTTGATGCTGCTGATCCTGGACGGCTGGGGCCACCGCGAGGCGGCGCCCGACAACGCCATTTCAACAGCGCATACGCCCAACTGGGATCAGTTGTGGAGCAGGCGGCCGCACGCCCTGCTGGAAACGTCGGGCGAGGCGGTGGGGCTGCCGGCCGGCCAAATGGGCAATTCCGAGGTTGGCCACATGAATCTGGGCGCCGGGCGCATCGTCTACCAGGAGCTGACGCGCATCAACCGGGCCGTTGAAGATGGCAGCTTTGCGGCCAACACAACGCTGTGCGAAACCATTGACCGGGCCCGGGATGGCGGCGGCTGTGTGCACATCATGGGGCTTTTGTCGCCGGGCGGTGTGCACAGCCACGAAGACCATTTTCTGGCGGCCCTGAAAACAGCCCGTGATCGCGGCGCAGACCAGATCGCCGCGCATGTTTTTCTGGACGGGCGCGATGTGCCGCCGCGCAGTGCGCGCGCATCTTTGGAGCGGCTCGAAAAAACGCTTGAATCCGTGCCCGGTGCCCGGGTTGCCAGCGTCAGCGGACGCTACTATGCCATGGACAGGGACCAGCGCTGGGAGCGCACTGCGCTGGCCTGGAACGCCATCGCTGAGGCGTCGTCCGAATTTTCAGCCGGCAATGCATTGGCGGCACTCGAGAACGCCTATGCACGCGGCGAAGACGACGAGTTTGTCAAGCCGACAGTGATCGGCACCGGACATCGTCTGAACGACGGCGATGCGGTCATTTTCATCAATTTTCGCGCTGATCGTGCCCGCCAGCTGGCGCGGGCGCTGGCCGAGCCGGGGTTTGCTGAATTCGACATCAGACAGCCACAGCTGGCGGCCATGCTGACTATGACGCACTATCTGGACGGTTTGCCGGTCAGCGTTGCCTTTGAGCCCGTCCGCATGAAACACCTTTTCGGGGCCGAGCTGGCCGCGGCCGGCCTGCGTCAGCTGCGCATTGCCGAAACTGAAAAATATGCCCACGTCACGTATTTTTTCAACGGCGGCGAGGAGCAGGTGTTTGATGGCGAAACGCGCTGCCTGGTGCCCTCCCCCGATGTGGCCACCTACGACTTGCAGCCTGAAATGAACGCCCCCGAGCTGAGCCGGCAGCTGGTTGCCGCCATCGAGTCGGGCAAGCACGATGTCATCATCTGCAACGTTGCCAATCCCGACATGGTTGGACACAGCGGCAGCCTGGCGGCGGCCGTGGCGGCGGTGGAAGCCGTGGACCGCCTGCTGGGTGAGGTTCTGCCGGTGCTGGAACACGCCGGCGGCGAAGCGCTGATCACCGCCGATCACGGCAATGTCGAGCAGATGAGTGATCCGGCCAGCGGTCAGCCGCATACTTCGCATACCACCAACCCGGTGCCGCTGGTTTATTTTGGCGCGCGCCGGCTGAAGCTTGAAGATGGCGGCAGCCTGCGCGACATGGCGCCCACCCTGCTTGCCCTGCTGGGTCTGCCGCAGCCAGCGGTCATGACCGGCCGCAGCCTTGTTGCGGTCGATTGAATCCGAACATTGGCGCACGGATGATCAGGCTTGCCGCAGCGCTGCTGACAGCCTGTCTGCTGCTGCCCGTACCGGTTCAGGGACAGGACAGCGAGCGCGAGGCGCTT
This sequence comes from Wenzhouxiangella sp., assembly GCA_035301965.1. Taxonomy (GTDB): domain Bacteria; phylum Pseudomonadota; class Gammaproteobacteria; order Xanthomonadales; family Wenzhouxiangellaceae; genus Wenzhouxiangella. Next base: position 5,604 of record DATGTG010000257.1, read on the forward strand.
GAACAGCAGCTGGAGGAAATCAGGGCGCAAATCGGCCGCATCCAGGCCCGCATCGACACCGGTCTGGAAGACCGCGACCGGCTGACGAAAGCGCTTGCCGATGCCGAACGCGCCGTTGGCGATGCCCGGCGTGCGCAAACGCAAACCGACTCGGCTCTGGCCATTGTTCGTGATGAAATTGAGCTGCTTGAAGCACATCAGGCCAGGCTTGCCGAGCAGGTTTCTGAACAGGCCCGGCTTTTGGGCGAGCAGCTGGCCATGGCGTACAAAAGCGGCAGCCAGTCGCGTCTGAAAATGCTTCTTAACCAGGACGATCCTCGTCAGCTGTCGCGCCAGATGGCCTATTACGGCTATCTTTCACGAGCGCGTCTGAAAGCCATGGAGCAGCTTCGTGACGCGCTTGAAGAATACAAAAACAATCAGCAGCTGCTTGATGACGAGGCGCAGCGCCTGGCCGGGCTGCTGGATGAGCGCCGCCAGGAAACCCGCCGGCTTGAGTCGGCCATGGACCAGAGAGAGCAGGCGCTTGAGGATATTGACAGGAGCCTGGCCGATGACCGGCAACAGCTGGCCGGGCTGGAAGAAAACGCGGCCGAACTGACGCGCCTGATTGAAGCGCTGGCCGATGTCTTTGTCGATGTCCCGGCCAGCGAATCAATCCCGCCGTTTGATGATCTCAAGGGCCAGTTGCAGGCGCCGCTGGAGGGGGCGGTCATTCAGTCTTTTGGTTCAAGACGCGGTCGGGAAATGACATGGCAGGGCTGGTTGATCGCGGCTGAGCGGGGGGCGACAGTCAGAAGCATTGCGCACGGGCGCGTGGCCTATGCTGAATGGCTGCGCGGCTACGGGCTGCTGCTGATTGTTGATCATGGTGACGGGTACATGAGCCTGTATGCCCACAACGAAGCTCTTTTGCGTGATGTTGGCGACTGGGTTGTGCCAGGAGAAAAAGTGGCCCTGGCCGGACGTTCCGGGGGCGTATCCCGCGATGCCCTGTATTTTGAGCTGCGCAAAAACGCCCGGCCCATCGACCCTGCCCTGTGGGTAAAACGCTGATTGCCCAAAATGGTGAACGCCTGTGGCCGAAGCCCGAAATGACGGTATCATGATGCGCCTTGCGGCCGGTTCAGCACCCTGCCCCGTTCCGGCAGTTTCTGTCGCTGTCCCATACATTTGCATATCAGGTCCTTCATGAACACAGAAAAAGAAGAGCTTTATGGCGATGAGCCGGTGCGCCACGTCAGCCGCGGCGGCGTTGAATACACTCTGTTGGGCACCGCCCACGTTTCGCGCACCAGCGCCGAAGCGGTCAGGCGGCTGATCGAGCACGGCAGCTTTGATGCCGTTGCCATCGAGCTGTGCCCGGCTCGCCACAAGGCCATGACCGAGCAGGACAGCTGGCGGGACATGAATCTGTTTCAGGTCATTCGGCAGGGCAAGGGCGGCATGATGATCGCCTCGCTGGCGCTGGCGGCCTATCAGCGCCGCATTGCCAAACAGTTCGGCATAGAGCCCGGCGCGGAGATGAAGGCCGCCATGGACATGGCGGCGAGCTTCAATCTGCCGCTGCAGCTGGTCGATCGTGATGTTGGCATCACTTTGCGCCGCACCTCGCGCAGCCTATCGTGGTGGAAACGCTGGGTCATGTTCAACGGCCTGATCATGTCCATGCTCAGTCGACAGGACATTGACGAGGACGACATTGAGCGCCTCAAACACGGTGATCTGCTAACCGAAACCTTCAGCGAGTTTTCTGAAAATGCGCCCGAGCTTTATGAATCGCTGATTGCCGAACGTGACCGCTTTATGGCCGCCCGCCTGCGCCAGGAAAACGAACCGGCAGACCCCGGCAGCCCGCGCCGCGTTCTGGTGGTGCTCGGCGCCGGCCATCTGGAAGGCACGGCGCAAGCGCTCGAAGACGCCGCGCAGCCGCAGGAAACTGTTGACAGCCTGAATCAGACGCCGCCGCCTTCCAGGCTTCTGAAGATCATTCCGGTGGCCATCATTGTGCTGGTTCTGCTGGGCTTTCTGATTGGCTTCTCGCGCTCGCCCGAGCTGGGCTGGTCTCTGGTGGTAACCTGGGTGCTGATCAATGGTGTGCTGTCGGCGCTGGGCGCCCTCATTGCCGGTGGGCACCCCCTGAGCGTGGCTTCAGCCATGGTGGCTGCCCCCATCACTTCACTCAACCCCACCATCGGTGCCGGCATGGTGGTGGGTGCGGTTGAAGCCAGCATAAGGAAGCCGCGTGTGGGTGATTTTGACAGCCTGCGCGACGATGTCGGGCGGCTGTCAGGCTGGTGGAAGAACCGCGTTGCCCGCGTTCTGTTGGTGTTCTTTCTTTCCAACCTGGGCTCGGCCATCGGTACCTGGGTGGCCGGGCTGAGCATGATCAAACAGCTGATGTAACAACCTTTCGAACAGCCTGGTGCCCCGCCCGTCCGCGCTGGCACCATCGGCAGACGGTGCTCATATAATAGCGGCTGGTCAATCACCCGCAGCACGGATCAATAACGATGAGCATCAAGGCAAGACTGTTCGGAAAGCCCTGGAAACATCGCGACGCGGCTGTTCGGGCGCAGGCTGTTGCCGACAGCAGTGACCCGCAGCTTGCCGCCGAGCTGGCAACCATTGCCGAGCATGATGAATCGGCCAGCGTGCGCCTGGCCGCCCTGCAGCGCATCAACAACGAGCCCTTCTGGCTCAATGCGCGCCTGCGCGAATCGGATGCCGGCATTGTCCAAGCAGCGGATGCATTCCTTGTCCGAGTGGTTTTGCAGCAGGCTGGCGTTGAATACCGCACTGAACGAATCAAATGGCTGCAACAGGTCGACGATGTCGTCTTTCTGCGCCGCGCAGCCAGGGAAGCGTCTGATTCCGCGTTGCGCAAGGCCGCCCTGGAAAGAATAGATTCTCCGGGCTTTCTTGGCGATTGCGTGGTTGAAGAAAAGGACGAACAGCTGGCTTTGTCCCTGGTGTCCAGAATCAGCCAGGAATCAACCCTTGAGCGCATTTTTGAAACCTTGCGTCGGCGCAGCAAAAGCCGCGCGCAGGCAGTTTCAGAGCGTCTGGCCACGCTGCGCGCCGAGCGCGGTGATCATGACCTGCATGCCCAAACAGCCGAAGCCCTGGTCGAACGTGCTGAAAAACTGGCGCGCGGACAGTTTGAAGGCGACCGGCGCGCAGAGTTTGAGGCCCTGCAGAAGGCCTGGGAAAATGCGATTGTTCCCGCAGTCCTTAAAACCCGCTTTGAAGGGTCCATGCGCATTGTCCAGCGCTCATTTGAAAGCGTTGGCAAGATGAATACGCCAGCCGCGGAACAGTCCGGCGAAGACTCTGATGTGCCGGCAACCACGCAGGAAACCGGGGCCCTGGCCAGGCTTGTCGAACAGCTGGAAGCCCTGAACAATACAGATGCCCTGCCCGCCCGGGACATTGCCGGGCTGCTGTCGCGTTACGACCGGCTGTGGCAGGACATTGGCAGCCCCGGCGAAGCGGAAGAAGCGCTGCGCCAGCGCGCCCTGCCGGTTTTGAGCGCGCTGCAGAAGCGCCATCAAGCGCTGCTGGCCCAAAAAACGGGCAAGCGGGATGACGGCACTGCCGCCGCAAAACCGCAACAGGCGCAGGATGAACCCGACTGGGAAAAGCAGCTTGATCGCCTGGCCGGCCAGATTGAAGCCGGCGATGCCGCCACAGCTCAGGCGCTGGCCCGCAGCCTGCGCAGCAAGCTGGACAAAATGCCCCGGCGCGTACGCCCGGGCGCCGCGGCCGGGCGCCTGACCCGCCTTGAGGGCCGCCTGCGTGAATTGCGCAACTGGGAGCACTGGTCCAACAATCAGCGCCGCGACGAGCTGATCGAAAAAGTGCAGCAGCTGATCGGCTCCGATCAACACCCTGACGCCATTTCCAACCAGCTCAGGGAAGCGCGCAGCGAGTGGCAAAAGCTGGAAAAGCTTGAAGTTCTGCCTGGCGACAGGCGCCGCTTTGCTGCGCCGCGCAAGCAGTGGCAGCGTTTTCAGCAGGCCTGCAAATCGGCCTTTGAACAGGCCCAGCCGTTTTTTGAAAAGCGGCTGGAAAGCCAGTCACAAAGCCTTGAGCAGCTTGACGCTTTTATTGCCAGGGCCCGCGAGACGGCTGATGATCCGGATTCCGCCCTGAAAACCATCTTGAAATTCCAGCGCAACGCGCGCCGCGCCATACGCCGACTTGACGACATTCCGCCCAAATCCCGCGGCCGCTCCGCCGGCCAACTGCGCGAGCTGATGGAAAAGCTGTCGGAGCGGCTTGACCGGGAATTCGAGGCTATTGAACTGGCCAAGCGCCGCCTGATTCGCGAGGCCGAGACGCTGGCGCATGAAACCGACTTCAAGGCCGCCGCCGAGCAAGCCAAGGCGCTGCAGGCGCGCTGGCAAAAAATCGGTACCGGCCGGCGCCGGGTTGAGCAAGCGCTTTGGCAGGCATTTCGGGCGCCCATTGATCCGATTTTTGAAAAGCTGGGTGAGGAACACGCCCAGGAGCGCGCCGAGCGTGAAGCCAAACAGGCCGAGTATCGCCAGCTGGTTGACCAGGCGCGTGCCATTGCTGGCGATGACGCTATCGAGGCATCAGAAGCTGCGGCCCAGATACGTGCGCTGGAAGGTCAGTGGGAAGCGGTTGGCGGTCAGCCCGGCCGCTGGCGCGAGCAGTTCGAAAAACAGAGGCAGGCCATCGACGAGCGCCTCAGGGCACGCCAGCTTGAGGCCCGGCAGCAGGCGCAAAAGCAGCTGCGCGAAATGGCCGATCGGCTGCAGGCCCTGTGGCAGGCGCGTCTTGAAGGCAAGTCATTTGATGAGATGCCGGCTGACACCGAATCCGCAGCAACCATCAGCCAGCAACCGCTTGCCGCCGCCATGGAAAAATTCGGCGACCCCGATACCGACACCGACATGCTCAAGTCACTGACGGCAGAAAACGCCGCGGCCGCTCGCCAGGTTCTGGTGCGCCTCGAGTTTCTGGCTGGTCTGGAATCACCGGAATACGACCGGCAGGCGCGCATGGATTTTCAGGTTCAGCGGCTGGCCCAGCGCATGACAGACCGCGACAGCGCTCCGAACCCCGCGGACGAAGCCTCGGAGCTTGAGCAGCAGTGGTATGCCCACTTGCCCCATCCGCCCGACGAGCACCAGGATTTGGCAAAGCGTTTCGAGAAGTGCCAGAATGCGCTGGTCTCTTTTCTGGAATTCTGATGCGCCATCCGTTTTTTTACGCCTTGCGCTGTCTTATCCTGTTTTTGGCACTGCTGGCCAGCCCGGCGGTTTTTGCCGCAGACACCCACCCGTACGGCTGGGTTTCCGTGCTGCCACCGCTGGTTGCCATTGCCCTGGCCCTGCTGGTGCGCCAGGTGGTGCCGGCGCTTTTCATCGGTATCTGGACGGGCGCCTGGGCGCTCAACGGGTTTTCCCTGGCCGGGTTGTGGCTGGGCCTGCTCGAAACGTTTGAAACGCATATTGTCAACGCCCTGGCCGACCCCGATCATGCCGCGGTCATTCTTTTTTCCATGATGGTCGGCGGCATGGTGGGCATCATTTCAAAAAATGGCGGCCTGCTGGGCGTGGTTGAGCAAATTGTGCGTTTTGCCGATTCCGTCCGGCGCGCCAGCCTGGCCACCGTTGCGTTGGGGCTGGCCATATTCTTTGACGACTACGCCAATACGCTGGTGGTTGGCTACACCATGCGTCCGATTACCGATCGCATGCAAATTTCGCGCGAAAAGCTGGCCTATCTGGTCGATTCCACAGCGGCGCCCGTGGCCTGCATTGCACTGGTCACCACCTGGATAGGTTATGAAGTCGGCCTTATAGGTGAAGCCATAGAAGCCATAGACGGCCTGGACGCCAACGCCTATTTTGTTTTTCTCAACTCCATTCCCTACAGTTTCTACCCGCTGTTTGCACTTGTTCTGGTTTTTGCCATTGTCATTTCCGGCCGTGACTTCGGGCCCATGTACAGGGCCGAGGTGCGCGCCCGCCAAACCGGTGTGGTTGCGCCCGAGTCGGCCGGCACAGCCCTGGTGGGCAGCGACATGGAGCAGGTTCAGCCATCGGCCGGCACCCGCTGCCTGGCGCGCAATGCCGCCATACCGGTCATGGTGCTTATCGTTTCGGTGGTGGTTGGACTGTTCGTCAGCGGCAGCGGCGACAACCTGCAGGAAATCATTGGCAGCGCCGATGCCTACCGGTCGCTGCTGTGGGGTTCGCTGCTGGGCGTGCTGGCCGCCGTCATCATGACCCTTGCCCACCGCAGCCTGTCGGTGCCCGATCTGACCAATGCCTGGTTTGCCGGCTTGCGAAGCATGCTGCTGGCGGTGGTTATTCTGGTGCTGGCGTGGGCACTTTCCGGCATGACCCGAGAGCTGGACACCGCCGGCTACCTGGCCCGGCTGCTGGGCGAGCACCTGCACCCCGGTCTGATGCCTACACTGGTGTTTCTGCTGGCTGCCGCCACCGCATTTGCCACCGGCACCAGCTGGGGCACCATGGGTATTTTGCTGCCCATGATGCTGCCCCTGGTTTGGGTTTTAATGACCAACAGCGGCATGACAGCCGCCGAGCACATGCCCATTCTGTACGGCACAGTGGCTGCCGTTCTGAGCGGCGCCGTCTGGGGCGACCACTGCTCGCCCATATCCGACACCACCATTCTGTCCTCGATGTCGAGCCAGTGCGATCATATTGAGCATGTGCGCACGCAAATGCCGTACGCAATTCTGGCCGGGATGGTGGCCATGGTGCTTGGCACCCTGCCGGCAGGCTTTGGTCTGCCCTGGTGGGTTTGCCTGCCCGCCGGCACGCTGGCCCTGGTGGTATTTGTGCGCCTGCTGGGTCGCCGTGCCGATGCGCCCCGGGCCGCTGCTGCATTCAGCCGCGAACCGTGATGGCTGGCGGCCCCTTTCCCCTTGCGGCGCCGGCATGCCGGACCGTGGGGCGACCGGCCGGCCAGCGCCTGAACTGCATATAATTCAATGATGTCCGACGATTCAAGCCAACCACAGCAGGCGCCGTTTGTGCACCTGCGCCTGCACACCGAGTATTCACTGGAAGACGGCACGGTGCGCATCGATGAGCTGGTCAGCCGGGCTGCTGAGCTGGGCATGCCGGCCGTGGCCGTGACCGACTGGCACAACCTGTTCGGGCTGGTCAAGTTCTATCGCGCGGCGATGGCGCACGGCATCAAACCCATTGTGGGCGCCGATATTCGAGTTCAGGACGCTTCCTCAGAAGGTGAGTTCGGGGTGGCCACCCTGCTGGTCCAGAACCAGACGGGCTATCTGAACCTGTGCCGGCTGCTTTCACGCAGCTTTCTGGAAGGCAGGCATTTGGGGCAGCCGCTGGTGCATCCTGCCTGGCTGCGACAGCACAATGAAGGGCTTATCGCCCTGCTGGGGCACTCTTCAGGCGTTGGCCGGTCCTTTGCCGAAAACCGCGAGAACCTGGCGGCCGGGCTGCTTGATGACTGGCAGGCGCTTTTCCCTGACCGGCTGTATCTGGCTGTGGAACGCACCGGCCGCAAACTGGAGAAACATGTTGAGGCCGGACTGCTGTCGCTGGCCATTGAGCAAAAGCTGCCGGTGGTGGCCGTCAACGATGTGCGTTTTTTGCAGCGTGAGGACTATGCGGCGCACGAAGCCAGGGTGTGCATTCACCAGTCGCGCCTGCTTGATGACAAAAACCGGCCCAGACAGTTTGTCGAGGAACAGTATTTCAAAAGCGGCCAGGAAATGGCCGAGCTGTTTTCCGACCTGCCCGCGGCTGTGGAAAACACCCTGCACCTGGCGGCGCGCTGCAGCTTCAAGCTGCGCCTGGGCGAGTATTTTTTGCCGACATTCCCGGCGGCCGAAGGCAGCACCGAGGACGAGATGCTGCGCGAGCAGTCCCGTCAGGGGCTTGAACAGCGTCTGGAACGCCACGGGCTCGTTGAAGGTCTGCAGCGGGCCGACTATTTTTCCCGCCTCGACCATGAGCTGGAAGTCATCATCAACATGGGCTTCCCCG